>JAPULM010000157.1 GCA_027294925.1 bacterium | reverse complement strand
TCTAGAGGGGGATGGCAACCTCTGTGGGGCGCCAGACGCGATTCATTGGCTCAGGGCACGGCTCGTTTCCACAGCAACGAGCACGGGACGATGAATTGACGCCGATGAAAAGATACTCCACAATGGCCACCGAGGACAGGGGCATGTCGGTGGGGGATGGGGCAGAGCATGATCATGGGGCAACACGCCATACACAGTTTGGCTCTTGGTAGTATTTACGCCCTGCTTGCCGTCGGTTTGACGTTCATGTATGGGGCGCAGCGTTCTCTCGCCATAGCCTATGGCGGCTTGTATGCTGTGGGCAGTTACGTTGCTTGGTGGACGGTGCGCTCGAACCGTCCCCTCTGGGTGGCGTTGGGCCTTGCTGTGCTTCTGTGTACCCTGGTGGGGGTGCTGTTGCATTGGGGCGTGCGTATCGCACGCGCTCACACGGCGGAGCGTTCCACCCTGTTGGCTGGTCTGGGAGGCCTGATATGCCTGGGGGAAGTGTGCCGATGGGTCATTGGTCCCTATCACATGAAGGTGATCGCTGTCGACAGCCATCAGATACACCACCTGGGTCCCCTGATGGTTACAGACATGCACTGGCTTGTCTTCGGATGTGTTTTTGCTCTCTTTGTTAGCGTACAGGGTTTTCTCACTCTGAGCCACTCCGGACGCGCAGTGCAAGCCCTACTTACCCCAGCCATAGTGTTGGAATCGCCTCCAGGCGAGGTCTCCTGCTCACGTCTGCTCGCCTGTGGCCTTGGGGCTGCCATGGCAGGCCTGAGCGGGGTTTTAGCAGGGTTATATCTCAACGACGTCTATCCCGCTATGGGGATGCACGTCACGCATAAGATGTTGAGTATAGTACTGATTGGAGTCCTGGGGAGTTTGCGTGGTGCACTGTTGGTGGCATTCGGCTTGGCATTGGTAGAAGGCGTAATACTCCCGGCCACCCGTCTACCTGTGCCCTCTGAGGCCGTTATTCTTCCTGCCTTGGCCCTGGCAAGTATTGCCCAGACATGGGGAAGAAGCGCCGACATCCGCCTATGAAGCCTTGAGGTACGACGTGGAAAGTATCATCCCAGGATGTATCGCTGTTGGCATTCAGATTATGCTGGCCATGAGTGTGAATATCGTGAGCGGCTATGCTCGGCAACTCTCGCTGGGGCAGGCAGCGTTCGCCGGCCTGGGAGCATATGCATCGGCCCTCCTTACTGTCCGTGCCGGCTTATCCTTCTGGCTTGCTTGTCCAGTCAGTGTGCTCGTGACCGCTGGTTTTGGCCTCGCCCTTGGGTTACCAGTCTTGCGCATGATGAGGTATTATCTCCCTGTAATGACCCTTGGGGTCAATGTTTTAGCACAACACCTGCTACGTACCGGACGTCTTGTGGGGAGTTCTATCGGCTTTGGGCGCATCCCCTCTCCACGTCTTTTGGGGGCTGAGGTGCAGTCCATGGGCTATCTTTGCCTTGTGCTTGTAGCCCTTGGTGTATGCATTGCCGTTGATCGTTGGTTTTGGCATTCTCCTCGTGGGCGACTACTCCGGGGGGCTACCACACCGGGTCCTGACGGTGGGCCGCATGCTATGCAGCAGGCGGTGCTCGCGGCCTTTGGTCTGAGCACTGCGATGGCCGGTTTGGCCGGGAGCCTTTTCGCTCATTTCGAGGCTTTTATTAGTCCGTTTGACTTTGACCTGGAGGCTTCCTTCTTCGTCCTGGCGCTGGCGGCTGTTGGGGGTCTGGGAGGGTTACGTGGCGTTCTGATTGGCGCCCTATTGCTGGCAGGGGTATTCGAAATCTTTCAGTTTTTGCTTGCTTACAGGCTGCTGTTTTCCGGTATCATTTTCCTCCTTGTGGGTCTATGGTTTCCGCATGGGTTTTTCGCCTTTCCCCGTTTGCCAAGACACAAATCTCAATCGACCCTGTGGATACAGACGGTGGACCGTGCATGACGTTGCAGCTGCATGTACGGGGTGACGCAGAGCTGTGTCGGTCAGCGTGACGGAGATGTACATTGGACTGCACACAACATTGGCACGCAGCGTTTAGCCCGGATTATTCATGCATCACTTTGGTGTGTGTAGACGGTAGGTTGGATCGGTTTCGAGCTGTTGCAGTATGGGGTCAACTAGCGCCGTGTCCTGCACGGACAAAAAGTCACGATAGCCCATCTCTGCTGGCTCTGCGAGGCCCTCGAAGAATTGCGGGTGTCTATGCAGCAGACCTGCGAGAACGTAGTGAGCCATCCCTGGCAAAGCTCGACGCACGCCGGTGGTGCGAGTGAGATGAAGATGGATACGGTTGGCACGTTGATGCAAACGCATAACCAGCGTAAAACCCACCTGGGAGATGAATTGCAGCGCATGTTTGGTCAGCAGGCGTGAGAGCTGCTGTGTGTGACCACCACTGAGGTACCCGATACCGATATTCAAGCGAGCATGAACCCGCTGCAGGCTGGTGCGCACAGCCGCGGCAGTGCCGAAATCGACTTGATCGTATACGAAGGCTCCGTTGCAAAGATAGACCATTTCCCAACATATACGCTCCAGCGTCTCGGCCGAGAAATCGGTGGCCAGCGCTTGCGCCAGCAGCGAGTCAGGGGGTGTCAGGCTCCAGGCGTAACTGGGGACGAGCCCTGAGCCTGCGACGCTCTCTGGGATACCGGGAGAGGACAGCAGTGTGGTAGGAGCCGGCACTACTCGTTCAAGATCGACCATGAGGTAGGTTTCGAGCGTCTCGTAATAATCCGCGAAGCCTTCATCCTGCAACCGCCCGCTCTTCCAGCGATAGGCCTGTTCTTGCAATTCGTTGTCCTGCTCCCACATGGCCCCCTGCATGAGATGGTAATACAGATCGAGATCAGCGAGGCGCATAAATTTAAGTAGGGAGTATACACGCGCGTTCAGAGCGTTTTCCGGTTCAACGAATTCGATACGGTAGAGCTCATTGGCCAACACTTCGTCATAGTGCTGCGGCTCATCCTCCTCCTCGGGAGGGAGGGCACCATGGACGCGAATATGCTGACGTAAAAAAACAATGAGCATTTCGAGGTCCAACTCCCGTAGGACCTGTACGAAGACTTCGACCCCGCTGCGTTGCAGTTCTTCCAGCCACTCCATAAGACGCGTGCTCTGCAGCATATCTTTGTGCCAACAGTCGAGATCCAACACTAGGCGTATTTGCTGCGGCTGGGCCAATTGCAACAGTTGCGGGCGCATCTCAGGCGCTTCCTTCAAGAGGACGATATATTCAACCGGCGAGAGCGCTTGTACTAACGCTTCACAATCGGGCGAAAACAGCAGCTGATCAATACGTTGCCTCACGACAGTAGGGGAGAGCGCGTTCCAAAAATGGTGCCGCATGACAAGGGCATTGCGATAATCCTGTTCTGTCAGCATAGAACTCTTGTGCCTCTACAACCGTATGCCATACCTGGGAGGTAGCGGTGGAGATAAGCGCCTGGTCACTCGGCACGATGTCTGGTAAGGGAAGGAGCGAGTACAGGCAGTGCGTTGCAAAAACCTGCCGGCAATGCCAACAGAGTATGGTAAGATATGCGAGATTGTAGGCTTTGTGCTTAGTTGCTGAGAGGAGAGGATGAAGCTGCCTGACTCACCATCTGCACCGCGACCATCGTACCGAGACGTTCTTATCATTGCCATTCTGATCGTCGGTGTCTTTTGCTTCGCGCTCATGCCAACCCTCTATGTGGTTTTTCGTGCTTTGCAATGGGAGAAGGCACTGCAGCTTGTCGAAGCCGCCTTTTTCCCGGCGTTTCTCCTCTTTGGCATGGCTGCTTGGTTTGTCTATCGGCACCGTGGAGCACGACACGCACCTGGAGAAGACAACCCCATCCGGCGTGAGCGCTCATGATCTGAAAGCATCATCCCTGTCTCCCTCACCAAGATGAGGTACCGGAGAAGGCGTCAATTGTGGTTTACCCAGTGTGCTTCGCCATCGACGAAACACTCCTTTTTCCACACCGGCACCTCTTCTTTGACGCGGTCCATGGCGTAGGCACAGGCCTCAAAGGCGGCGTGACGGTGTGGAGCCGCCACAGCAATGACGATGCTACTTTCGCCTATCTCCAGCCGCCCGATGCGGTGGACCATAGCAATCTTGCCTACGGCGAATTTTTGCCGCACTTCTGTGGCAATCTCTACCATTTTCTTTTCTGCCATCTCGGCATAGGC
>JAPULM010000156.1 GCA_027294925.1 bacterium | reverse complement strand
AGGGCCCGGGCCAGAATGACTCGGCGCTGCTCACCGCTGGACAATTCGGTCATCAGACGATGCCGCAAGGACTGTAACCCAATCTGACATAGCACCTGCTCGACAATCTGTCGATCTTGCCGGGTGTAGGGCAGGAGCCAGCCGCGATGCGGGGCTCGGCCTAAGGCGACAGCCTGCTCCACCGTTATCGGCCAGTGCGTGTTTTCCTGTTGCTGGGCAATGGCCAGACAGCGCGCCACAGCACCGGGCGACAGCTGCCAAGCGTTTTGTTGCATCAGTAAAACCGTGCCGGCAGTGGGCCGTAGCAAGCGAGCCAGGGCTTTGAGTAAGGTGGTTTTTCCTGCGCCATTGGGGCCGATCAAGGCCAGCACCTCGCCCTTGCCAAGCGACAGTTCTAAACGTCGCAAGACCACATGCTGGTCGTAAGAGCAAGTCAAACCCTGCGTGACAAGCGGCTGCATCAGCGGGCTCCTAATTCTCGTTGTCGTGTTTTCAATAGATACAGAAAAAATGGTCCACCCAGCATGGCCGTTACAATCCCGACAGGTAGCTCGACTGGCGCCATCACGGTGCGGGCTAGGTCATCGGAGATTAAAAGGAGCAAGGCGCCAAGTAAGGCGCTAGCCGGAATCAGGCGGGCATGCCCGGCGCCCACCAGCAAACGGGCGGCATGCGGCGCGATGAGGCCAACGAAACCGATACTGCCACCGGCCGATACGGCAGCAGCGGTCGACAGACTGGCAGCGGCAATGATGGCGCCGCGCGTCCAACGCAACGGTAAGCCGAGGCTCTGAGCCGTCTCATCGCCAAAGGCCAGGGCGTCCAACGGACGGGCCAGAAACCACAGCATGCCAATGCCAATAATCATATAGGGCATGCTCGCCTTCAAATGTGGCCAACTGCGGCCGGACAGACCGCCGAGTAGCCAGCCAAAGATGGCATACAAATTTTGATCGTGCAGCATGATCAGTAAATAGACAATCGCCCCCAGGAAGGTACTCAGTGCTGCGCCGGCCAGCAGCAGGGCAATAGACGAGGTCATGCCGCCCATTTCGGCCACCCCGTAGACCAGTGCTACCGCAAGCATGGCGCCGACAAAAGCTGCCAGCGGTACGGGGCCAAATCCCCTGACGCCCCACTGCAGTCCGGCGATGATCGCTACTGTCGCGCCTAGTGCAGCGCCACTAGAGGCGCCCACCACGAACGGGTCTGCCAGCGGATTGCGAAACAAGCCCTGTAGCGCCGCCCCTGCTGCAGCTAAACTGGCCCCAATGAGCGCGGCCAACAAAGCCCGACCAAAGCGGATATCCCAGATGATGGTCACAGCCATCGCATCGCTGCCTGATGCCACCGGCCGGAAGAGGATATCCACAACCTGCATCACAGGTATGGCCACTGCCCCCACTGCCAGACTTGCAACGATGGCGAACATGAGGAGACCGATAAGGAGCGCCACGAACAGAAAGTGCCAGCCTGACCCATGCGGCCGGCCGTTATCGGATGCAAAGCGCTCCTTTGCCGGTGTTATCATAACCCCAATACCTATGGAAAACGATCCGGATAAAGCGCTTTGGCGACAATCTCTAACGCTGCCGCCAGGCGTGGACCGGGGCGGGACACCAGATCATCGTCTAGCATGTGAATACGACGATTTTTAACTGCCGACAGATGACGCCAACCCGGACGTTGAGGGGGCGCTATAGCCGCTACATTGACGCCGTTACCGGCTGGTCCAAGAATGACGGTGGGGTCACGCCGCAACACCTCCTCCGCACTCACCTGCGGGTAGCTTTCTTTGACATCGGCAAAAATGTTGATACCGCCGGCCATTTCAATTACATGACCAATAAAGGTCGAAGGTCCGGCTGCGATTAGCGGTTCATCATACGCTTTATAGAATACCCGAGCCCGTTGTGCGGCTGGGATTTTCGCCACCTCGTGACGAACCCGTGCCACACGACGGCGCATGTCGGCAACGACTTGTTCCGCCTGTTGGAGCCGATTGGTCAAGCGCCCCAGAAGTACAATGGACGCATACACCTCGTCAAAATTTTTGGGCTCAAGTGCCACCACTGGAATGCCAATCCGTTCCAGGGCAGTAATGACGGATCGCTGAATCTCGCCCCGTGACAGGACCAGATCAGGCCTCAAACTAACGATTATCTCCACGCTGATGCTTTTACCCACGTATCCACCGACCCGCTTCAGACGCTGCACCGGCGGTGGATAGTTATCATACAGCGTCACCCCCACCACCTTATCTCCGGCGCCGATGGCAAACAGTTGCTCCGTATGGGATGGCGCCAGTGAGACAATACGTTGCGGTGACGCGCTGATCGTCACCCGACGCGACAATATATCGGTTACCTCAATCGGAAAGGCAGACACGAACTCCGGATAGGTAAAAAAACCTATTAAGCAGCAAAGAGCCATGACGCGGTTCATCAGCTGACCTTATCCATCAATAAAAAACCCCTTACCCAACAAGGGCAAAGGGGAATCGTTCATCATCTATACGCCTACCCCCTTCCGCGAGGTGGGAAAGAACGTGGTAGAGGCGGTCGACCTGGCTTCCTGAGCAGGAGAACAACGACACGTCCATTCTCAGGTCACAGTTGCGGGACAGCGCCGGACTCGCACCGGCTTCGCCATACACGCCCTGGCATGCCTGCCTGCGGGCGTCTCTACCCAGCATTTTTATTTGACCGTATTATAGGAGACGCGCGATGTAAAATGCAAGTACCTGGTAATCTGCAACAGGATCATTCAGTTTTCTTCTCTAATCTTTTTAGATGGCTCTCTTTGCAGACAGAAGGAGTCATCAAGTTTCAACGTGATGCGGGTATCTGGACAGGTGCTGCAGGATGGGGTAGGATAGGCTTCGCGAGATGCTCCCGGCAACCATGGAGCCAGTTGTGATAAAGCTTAACTCAGGTAAAACCTGACGCTTAGAGTCGAGGGGGTACGATGACCGAGCCCGAAGAGTTGGTGCAGCGCGCCAGAGATCTGGTTCCCAAGTTACGAGAACGGGCCGCTGAGACGGAAAGGCAGCGTCGCCCTCTAGCGGAAAATGTCGAGGCGCTAAAGGTTGCCGAACTGACTAAGGTGGCTCAACCGGCTCGTTTTGGAGGGCTAGGGCTAGACTTCAGCGTCGCCTTCGACATATCGGCTGAGCTTGGACGCGGCTGCGGCTCCACCGCTTGGTGCCATGCGATATGGTCTAGCCACAACTGGATTTTAGGCATGTTCCCAGAGCAAGCCCAGGAAGAGTATTGGGCTGATTCCCCGGACACCCTTTCCTCCACCTCCCTCAATCCTGCCGGAGCGCAGGTAACCCAGCTAGAAGAAGGTTACCAACTTTCAGGACAATGGGATTTTTCCAGTGGCTGTGACGCCTCTAGCTGGGTGCTATTGGTCGGCATCGGACCTTGCGGCCCTCTGATGTTCTTGCTTCCTCGCTCCGACTACGCTATTGAAGATACCTGGTTCGTTTCCGGCTTACGGGGAACCGGTAGCAAAGACATTCGCGTCGAAAACGTCTTCGTTCCCAATCATCGCACCTTATCGATGCAGGACATGCGGGAAGCCAGAACGCCCGGACGAATCATCCACGACACGCCCAACTACCGTATTCCGTTACGTAGCATCCTTTCCTTTATTCTGGCCGCGCCGGTGGTCGGTATGGCGCAGGGGACAATTGAGGCTTTCGAGTCTTATCTGCGTGGGCGTATCTCAATGAGTAGCGGTGACCGCATGGCCGAGTTTGCCGGCATTCAAATGCGCTTGGCCGAGTCGGAAGCCGAAGTACGGGCGGCCCGCCTATTAATGCGACATGACGCCCAAGAAATGTTTGCCCGGGCCAGGCAGAACGAGATGCCCAATTTGGAGGAGCGGGCGCGATATCGACGGGACCAGGCTTACGTTGCCAGACTTTGCCTGCAGGCGGTCAATCGACTTTTCGAGGCCGGCGGCGGGCATGCACTATACGACTCCAGCGCCTTGCAACGGTTCCACCGCGATACGCATGCGGCATGCCATCACGTTTCGCTGTACTGGGATTCGGTGGCCGTACAGTATGGGCAGGTAAGGCTAGGCCAGGAACCATCGAGTCCAGACTTGTAAGCCTGACCGACGATATCCTCCATAAGCCTCCCTGCACCGTATGTAGATAGAAATACGGTATCAGCGACGAGATTGTGCATTAGGTCTTGCGCCTGTGGATCCATTTGTGCGAGACGGTCTGGATGACGATGCTGAACACCGCAAATCCAATACATCCGATAATGAGCGTTCGCGTTGCTTCAGCGCTGCCTCTGCCAATCACCACGCCAACCACTATACCACCAAATAAGCTAATGGTTTGAGATATGGTATCCCGCAATGACCGTCTCGTCTTAAATATCGATTGGTAGATATTATT
>JAPULM010000155.1 GCA_027294925.1 bacterium | reverse complement strand
CCTTAGGCAGTTCCGCCACCCGCAATCTGCGCCACGTTTATAAGGCATTTGAAAAAAAATTCGGCATCAAAGTCACGCTCGGCGGTGGACGAGGCAGCTTGGTGGTTGCGCGGCTCCGCTCGGAGAGGGCCGTCGGTATCTACGCTGTCGATATAGTACAAATCGGCGTTGCCTCCACGACCAGAAACTTGCTGCCCAACAATTATTTAGCGCCGATTCCCCCCCTCTTCCTTTTGCCCGAAGTGAAGGATCAATCCCTGTGGTTCAATGGGCATCACTGGTGGGGAGACCCTAAAACTAAGAAATTCGTGTTCTTCTATTCCCTTCCACAAGCGGATAGCCGCATTGTCATCAATACGAACCTGGTGAATCCTGACGACATCAACTCCTATTACGATCTCTTACACCCCCGTTACGACGGCATGCGGGCCTCCGGGCCGATGGAATTGTTCGGAGTGGGCCACTCCATCACAATGATGTGGATGATGGTTGGTAAGGACTGGCTTCGCCGCTGGATCACCGAATCCAAGCCAGCCTACGCCGCCGACTCCGATATCATCATCAACTGGCTGATTGAAGGCAAGTACGGTATCGCCATGTTCATTGGCGGAAGCGCGGACAGAGACAAAATCGATGACTTGCGCAAAAAGGGTGCGCCCATATTGCGGATGACCAAAATCATGAAAGAAGGCGCGGATTCGAACCCCGGTTCAAGCGGGACCTTTACGGTCATAAAAAACGCACCGCACCCCAACGCCTTAAAGCTTTTCGTCAATTGGTTCCTCTCCAAGGAAGGCCAATTGGTCATGCAAAACGGCTATTCGAAAGGGGATTCCCTTCGTATCGACATCCCCAAGGACATGCTGGATCCTCGCTGGAGAAGGAAAAAGGGTGCCAAGTATCGGGTAATAACGACCGATCCTGAATACGCTCAGATCTTGGCAAAAGGAATGGCCTACGTTAAACAGCTCAATCGATCGATGGGGATCGCTGCACCCGTAGCAAAGGTTGTCACCGCCAAGATCACCAAGGTCAAGCGTAAGGGCCGCCGCATCAGCTTCAAGGTGAAGGGTGGCAAGACCCACACGGTGAGGGTTTCGGGCAGGCGCACCAAAGTCTCTCTCAATGGGAAAAAGATCTCGCGTAAAAAGTTGAAGGTTGGGATGACCTGTAAATTCACCTATCCCGCCAACCGTGAGCGGGCAAAGTCGATATCCTGCAAATAAGGGGCACCGCGCCGGAACAACCGGCGCTTTGGTTTGGATTGGCGGCGTTTCCCAAGACATGGCGGGGTCTCCGACAAGGGGGCACCCGCCATGCTTTGGGCCGCAAGGGGTTAAACGACGGTGGCGGAACTTGGATTAGCGCTGGAAAAGAGGTCTGGGATTCCTCTTCCGTCAAAAGGCCACTTCCTGATGGCTGCCATCCTCCTCCTGCTGGGGAGCTACCTCATCTACCCGATCTTTTTGCTGGGCCTGAACAGCTTCAACGTGGCGCCCAGGATCATCGACCCGGCAGAGTATGGCCTCGACAACTGGATCGAGGCATTCGAACGCCCGGACCTCATGGCGTCCCTCAAAAATACCTTCCTGATATTCGGTTCGGTCACCATCATCAGCATGCCGCTGGGGGTTCTGATCGCCTGGGCCCTGGCCCGCGTGCGGATGCCGTTTAGTTACGGGCTCGAATTTTGTTTCTGGATCGCCTTCATGATGCCGACCATTTCGGTCACCATGGGTTGGATTTTTCTCGCGGATCCCACCCTGGGCCTCCTGAATCGTGCGCTTCAGAAGCTCCCATTCATCGAGTCCAACGAAGGCCCTCTGGACATTTTCAGCATCCCTGGAATCGTCTGGGTCCACCTGATGGCAAGGTCCATTGCCGACAAGGTGATCTTGCTCACGCCGGCATTTCGAAACATGGATGCCGCCCTGGAGGAGGCCTCCCGGGTATCGGGGGGCTCCAACCTTCGCACCATGTTGCGGGTCACGCTTCCGGTAATGACGCCGCCCATCGTGGTCGTGTTTGCCCTTCATTTGACCCGGGCTTTTGATGGCTTTGAGATAGAACAGTTATTGGGCACGCCGTTCGGCTTTTTCGTTTATTCCACGCAGATTTATGCCATGGTCCGCGAGACATTCCCGCCTGAATACGGAGCAGCGACCGCGCTGGCGAGCGTCACGCTCATTATCGTGGCTTTGATCGTGCCCCTGCAACGTTGGCTGACCCAGCGGCATAATTATACCGTCGTGAGCGGATCGTACCGTCCGGGCTTGATCGACCTGGGGACGGCAGGCTGGATTATTTTCGCCGGGATCGTCATTTTGCTGGCGCTGATGGTGCTGGCGCCCTTGCTCAGCCTCGCCCTGGGCAGCGTCATGTACCGGGCCGGAATATTCAGCCTTAATATCATCTTCAGCATGAAACACTGGGACTTCATCCTGGCCGAAGACTTGTTCTGGGATGCCTTCACCAACACGCTACTGCTGGCGACGACGACCGCCATCATCAGCCCTTTCCTGTTCGCCACCATCGCCTACGTCCTGGTGAGGACCAAACTGCCGGGGCGGGCCTTGCTGGACACGATGATTTGGACGGCGGCTGTGGTGCCGGGGATGCTGGCGGGGCTTGGACTTCTCTGGATGTTCCTGGGAACGCCATTCTTGGTGCCCCTCTACGGCACCCTGTGGCCCTTGATCATCGTCATTATCCTTGCCGGCAAGACAACCGGCACGCAGTTGTCGAAATCCGTCTTTCTTCAGATCGGCGCCGACATGGAAGAAGCGGCCCGGGTCTCGGGCGCGGGTTTTGTCAGGACCTTTTTCAAGATTTGGATCCCGCTGCTGCTGCCCACGCTGATACTGTTAGGCACCCTCAATTTCGTTGGTGCGGCGACGACCACGAGCAGCATCATTCTTCTGGCGACGCGAGGGACCTATACC
>JAPULM010000154.1 GCA_027294925.1 bacterium | reverse complement strand
GCGAGTGGTACAAAACACGCGCGGTATGACACCCCAGAACACCATTTTCATGCGGCCGGCTCGGCCGGGGCTCAGTGCGTCAACTGTCATATGCCTGCCAAAACGTACATGGTCATTGATGACCGCCGGGATCACAGTTTTCGGATACCCCGTCCGCATCTCTCGCTACAGCTCGGCACACCGGATGCCTGCACCGGGTGTCACGTGGGGCGGACGGTAGGCTGGGCGGCTGACGCCGTGACCAAGTGGTATGGGACCAAGACCACACCTCACTACGCTAACAGTCTCGCGGCTGGGCGGGCGGGCCGGACGGGGGCGGTAGCCGGATTAAGCCGGCTTGCTACGGCCTCGGAGCAACCGGCAATCGTACGGGCGACCGCGTTAGAGCTGCTGCGACCCTACGGGACGGCAGGTGCCAGCGCCATCGTCACGGCGCTGCAAGAGGCCAACCCGCTACTGCGGGTTACCGCTGTGGGTAGCCTAGAAGGCTTCCCGCCCCGCTCACGACTTGAAGCAGCAGCCCCCTTGCTGCATGATCCGATCCGTGCGGTCCGCATGGAAGCGGCACGCGTCTTGAGCGCAATACCAGCGGACGCCTTCAGCTCCACACAGCGCCAAGACTTTGAAGCCGCGCTCAGCGAATATACCGCGCTACAGCGGGCCATGGCAGATACCCCCGGTGCGCATCTAAACCTCGCGGTGGTCGAGGCGAACCAGGGACAGTTTGCCTCAGCTGAGCAGTCGTATCAGACCGCCCTGCGCCTCGACCGGGCGTTTCTCCCGGCACGTTTCAACCTCGCAACCCTATATAACCGCATGGGGCGTAATACCGATGCAGAACGCATCTTGCGCGAGGCCTTGCGACATGCGCCCGAAGAAGGCGAACTCTACTACTCACTGGGCCTCTTGTTGGCCGAGGAGAAGCGCTTAGCAGACGCTGTCGACGCCGTGCGCCAGGCGACCGAGGTATTGCCTGAGCGGGCGCGGGTGCAGTACAACTACGGCTTAACGCTGCAACATCTCGGCCGACGCTCAGAAGCTGAAGCGGCTCTGCTGAAGGCGTATCAATTGGAGCCAGAGGACGCACGTGTGTTGCAAGCGCTTGCTGTTTTCTACATCCAGGCGCAACAATGGGGCCCGGCTGCCACCTACGCCGAGCAACTCGTTCGTCTATACCCCAATACGCCCGGGCCACAGCGCCTGCTGCGTCAGATTCGGGCGCAACAGAGAAGACGGTAAAATGACTTTGTATCAGAACGTTGAGGGAATCTCGTCAAGGAGCTAAACATGAAGAGAATTCATATTGGCCATTAATCCTATAAAATTACTTCGGCCCATTGCGCTCCTGTTGTGCCTTTCGCTGTTGCTGGGCGTTGCTGGGTGTGCGACGCCCATCGGCGTGCGCAGCATCGACCCACGCGACACCCAACGATTACTTACGGCCAACGTGCTGTCGACGGGAGATCCCAGCAGCTGGTCCACCCAGACCCTGCAACGCGCCAATCTGTTCGAACGCTTCAAGAATGATCCCGGTGCGACGCTAGCGGAGCTGCACGAAACGTTAGCGCCCAAGGTCAGTCCCGATAAACTTTTCGCCTTGTCGGAACTGTCCTTCTATTTCGCTGAGCAGTCTGGACGGATCGAACACTTTCGGGCCGCCGCCGTCTACGCCTACGCCTTTCTTTTCCCCGAGGGCGGCATTCGCCCTCCCGATCCACTAGACCCGCGTCGCCGTCTGGCTGCCGATCTTTACAACCGAAGCCTGACCCGGGCACTCGCCTTATCCAGCCACAAAACAGAAGACGGCAAGAAAGGAGGGGAGGTCGCCCTCCAGGCACGCACCATACCCCTACCCTTTGGTGAGTTGGAAATAAGCACCCAGCCAGATGAATTTTTATGGGGCGGATACCGCTTCAAGCGCTTTATTCCCGTTGCTGAGTTCGAGGTGCGGGGCTTTCGTAACCGTTACCGACAGGCCGGCATCGGCGCGCCGTTGGCGGCCGAGTTGGAGCCAAACGGCTCCGGAGCGGCTGCCGAAACCGCACGAAAACGGATTCCGCCGGGTATAAAGGTCCCGGTCACGGTGTTTGTTCGTATCGAGAATCCACGGCGCGGCATCCTCACAAAAAAGCTCAAGGGCCGGGTTGAAGTCTATGCCGCCGATGAGGACGTGTCGGTTACCATAAACGGCCGCGACGTACCGCTCGAATTGGAGTCGACGGCCGCCTTGGCTTATGGGCTCGACGGGGCCGCTATCTGGGACTTCGAGATTGCAGGCTTCCGCTTTGCCGATAAGCAACAGGTATTTGGCGACGGCCTGATCATGATGCATCCCTACCGCCCCGGGCGAATCCCGGTGGTCCTGGTGCATGGGACGGCATCGAGCCCGGCGCGTTGGGCGGAGATGATCAACGAGTTCACTCATGACCCGCTCATTCGTGGGCGATTTCAGTTCTGGCTGTTCCAGTACAATACCGGCCAGCCGGTCCTCTATTCCGCCCACCTCATGCGCCAAGCCCTGCATGCCATCATCACCGACCTTGATCCCAGCGGCAAGGATGACGCCTTACGCCAAATGGTGCTCGTCGGCCACAGCCAGGGGGGACTGCTTATCAAGCTCATGGCCTTGCACAGCGGAACGCGTTTCTGGGACAACGCCAGCAAGGTGCCCTTCGAGGAGGTGCAAATGGCGCCGGAAACGAGACAACTGTTACGGCAAGCCATTTTTTTCGAACCTGTGCCGACCGTCAAGCGGGTGATCTTTATCGCCACCCCCCACCGGGGTAGCTACCGGGCCTCAGGCTTTGTGCTGACTCTGGTCAGGAAGCTGGTCCGGCTTCCGCGGACAGTGGTTTCGCTGTTTGAGGAGCTTATCGAAGACCCTGCATTCGCAGAATTAAACAGCAGCCAGCCGTCGAACTCGGTGGAAAACATGAACCCTAAGCATCCTTTTACCCGCACCCTGTCGTCCATCCCCATTGATGCAGGGATAGCGGCGCACTCGATTATTGCGGTGCGCGGGGAGGGTCCGCTAAGCGGACGCACGGACGGCGTCGTTTCCTACGACAGTGCGCATATCGAAGGGGTCGAGTCGGAAAAGATCGTGCAGTCTAGCCATTCTACCCAGTCACACCCAGAGACCATCGAGGAGGTAAGGCGGATCCTAAGAAAGCATGTCGGAATTCAATAATAAGTCAGCGTGGTTCAGTACACTTCTGCAAGGGTTAACTATGGTCAAGAAAATTGTCGGATACCTGCTGCTGTTGATTTGCGTGCTATGGGGCACGGCCGCGCTGTGGTTCGACGGGCCCTCCTGGCGCCTCCTCGCAGGCATACTGGCGGCATCCTTTGCTCTGGCATCTCTGGCCCTGCCCATCCTGCTTCGAAACAAAAGAACCGGCGTTATGTCATCCGTGGCTCTTATGGTTGCCGTTCTTGTGTGGTGGTTCTCGATTCCGGCCCGCAATGATCGTACCTGGCTGCCAGAGGTTGCCCGGTTGCCGCAGGCGATCATTCAAGACAACACCCTCACAGTACACAACGTTCGCAACTTTGACTATCGCAGCGAAACGGAATTTACCGAACGGTGGGAAACCCGGCAATTCAAGCTCGACCACCTTCGCGGCCTCGATCTCTTCCTGTCTTACTGGGGACCGAGACGGATTGCGCATACCATCGCGAGTTGGGAATTCGCCGACGGAGGCCATCTTGCCGTGTCCATTGAGACCCGCAAGGAGAAAGGCGAGAGCTACTCGGCATTGCGTGGTTTCTTTCGCCAGTTCGAGGTTTACTACGTCGTAGCCGATGAGCGGGATGTGATCGGATTACGGGCGGCACATAGGGGGGAGCAAGTATTTCTTTATCACCTAAGACATCCCGTCGAGCAAGCTCGGGCCTTGTTGCTCGATTATATGGCCGAGATCAACCGGCTAACTCAATCGCCTCGATGGTATAACGCGCTCACCCACAACTGCACCACTGCGATCCGCTACCACGCCAAGCGGGCGGATGTGGCTAAGCCCTGGAACTGGAGGCTCCTCGCCAATGGCTATCTAGATGAGCTGGGTTACGAGCGCGGCACGCTCAACACCAGCCTGCCCTTTGATGAGTTACGGCGGCGCAGCGACATCACTGTGAAAGCAAAGGCCGCGATCAGACAGTTTGATTTTTCCCTGCGCATCCGCCAGGGTCTCCCGAAACTCGCTCCCCACGGCAGCGGATGACCCCTTCAACCCCTTTGTTGACTCAAACTCAGCGGTATGCTAGATTTCGTGAAACAAACGGTTCACTACTTTTGCCGCCTCGTGAAAGGTGCTCAATGATGGCTGAAAAAAGTTGCAGATGGCGTGATTTAATGAGAATACGAGTCAACAAATTGTCTCAATTGCGAAATAAAATATTGCAACGAACAGTCATTGCGGTCGCGTTGTGCCTGGCTTTGGGTCTTAGTCAGACTGCATTTTCAGCGGGAGGAGGAATTGTCACCGACGATACGGCATCCTTAAGTGGTGCGTCCAGAACAGAGCCTTATTCCCCCTATGCACAGCGTAACTTCCCTACCATGCCACTT
>JAPULM010000153.1 GCA_027294925.1 bacterium | reverse complement strand
ACCGGTCGCCGTACAAACCGGCGGCGCCGCATGGCGCCTATCCCTGCCTTGGAGAGGATCGCTGGCTCGCTATCGCCTGCTTCACGGAAGCCGAATGGCAGGCCCTGAGCAAGGTGGCCGGACATCCTGACTGGGCGATGAAGCCCAGGTTTTCAAGTCTCGCCGGGCGCTTGGCGAACCAGGACGACCTCGATGCCATGGTCGGTGGGTGGACGCAATCCTGCGATGCCTATGAGACGATGTATGCATTACAACAGGCCGGTGTGCCGGCCGGGGTCTGTCAGACGGCAGAGGACCGCTGCGATCATGACCCGCAACTGGCGGCGCTCGAATGGTTGACTGAGGTGACGGGTACCAAAATCGGCCGTTGGCCAATTGCTGAGGTAGCGGTCAAGATGAGTGAGAGCCCGGCCTACATCGGCGGGCGCATCGACCGTGGTGCGCCTTGTTATGGCGAGGACAACGACTACGTGTACGGTGAGTTATTGGGAATGGGTGCCGAAGAGATCACGGCGTTGGCTGAAGAAGGCGTGATCTGACTATAAACTGATGGTAAAGCCGATTACGAAACGGACCTTGTCATCTGCTGTCAGGTCAACGTCCTGATACACCGGGTATTGTAGCACCCCAGTTTTGTCAAAATGGTCAGTGAATTGACGACAGAAAGGCAAGGAAAAATCAAGGGTGTCGCCGAAGCGCTCTCGGACTAGCACGACCCGGCCCCTGCCGTTTTTTTTGGCTACACACATGTTTTTTTCTTGACCTTGGAGTCGTGTCTAGGGTTTAGTCTAATAGTATAGAGGCGAGCGAACGGCGTCGACACGGTGTTGTGGTGAACAGGGGGGGTGGCCATGGCCAGTTGGCAAGGCAAGCAGGGCTTGATTGGTTTAGGCACGGCAGTCGCAGCATCGAGCTGTTGCTTACTGCCCCTTGCGGTGGTGTTTTTAGGCATTGGCAGCGGTGCCTTTATGATGACCACGATGAAGTTTCGACCCATCCTTTTTCCAATCGGTCTGGTGGGCCTGGGCGTGTCCTACTATCTGTATTTTCGCGAGCGTCGGCGGTGTCAGACATTCGCCTGCGCCATGGTTGGCAAGAGATTTAATCTGGTGACGCTCACCCTCGCCACACTCATCATGCTCGGTGTGATCTGGGCTGACTTTTTTGCCGTATAAATCTAAGGAGGACATATGCAACCATTCTATGAAGACAGAACGAGACTCCGTTACCTATCACAAGATAAAAAGATAGACTCCTTCTTGTGTGTGAAACGTATAGAGAATCCAAATATCTCCATATCTTCGTTGTTTTAAGCCTCTCGACTGGAGCCAGGGTATCTGAACTCCTCAATCTCCGTTGGTCGAACGTTGTTCTAGAGAGGGAACAAATTACTTTCGTAAAAACGAAAAACAAAGAACAACGGAGCGTTAATGCCCTAAACCTTGGACGTGCTTGATCTGCGCTGCATGCGGCGGGATCGCTCTTGTTGAGCAATGTAAATTAGTCCAGCTTCTGATAAAACACGATCTGTTAACCAAACCCCTGTACGCCTGTGCAGGGGTTTTCTATGGCCATGTCGCTTGATCTTGGGCGGGGTGCATCTTAGGGGTGTGACAATCATCCGTACGAAAAGTTGCGCTAAGCGTTCAGGCACTGTTTCAAAAATACCGCTTGCAGTGGAAATTCAAGTACTTCGACTTTACGTATCATTGGAACGGATGACAGCCGGTGGCTGATAAAAGTGCCGCTATATAGATTCTCTGTTGTTTACCGTTTCGATTCAATATCAAAGACCTGAGCACATAAGTCGTTGTAAAATTGGCGTTATTCTCAAACAGTTTGAGCAATTCCCGGAGCCTAATTAACCTATTAAAAAATAATAAGTTAAAATTTATTCTTTGGTGAACATCTTGGCATTTTCAGACTAATTTTTGGCCTAGCAAAGATTCTTGGAGTGCTGGGAAAGCCTGAAAGACGCTCGGCTTTCACGAATTTATGTCATTCCTCCCAGCCCAGCGAGAGCTCCGGGAATTGCTGAAGAAACCCGTATCTTCACAGCCGGGAATGAGATGTGTCATTGTCACTATATTCAGCTTTCTGACTGTAAAAGCTCCAGCACGACAAAACCGGGCACGTCTGGCATGTCATCAGCGGTGATCGCAGTTGATGCAGGCGCATGGGCATGAGATGAAAAATGTGATAGCATCAGGCAGCCAGCCATGCTGAATGCGCGAGAACATGCAAAAAAGGGTCGGGTATATGATAAATGTGAGGAGGAGGACATTCTATGTACCGTTCAGAATCTCTTGATGTGCAGGGCAATCCTATGCATACACTGATTTTCGAGCCTGAAGGCGCCGGACCCCACCCTGGCCTGGTCATCGCACAACATCTGCCCGTTGCTCATGCCGGCTTGGAGAAGGACCCCTTCACCCTCGATTTGGGCGAACGTTATGCTGCAGCGGGCTACATTTGCGTGATCCCGTTCATCTTCCACTGGTGGCCGGAAGATGAGGACATTATGGTCAAACGTGAGGGCTTTCGAGATGATTGGACAGTCGCTGACCTGGATGTAACGTATCGTTTCCTGGCCGGGATGAACCGTGTCGACCCAAACCGTACCGGTATCCTGGGGCACTGCTGGGGCGGACGCGTTGCCTGGCTCGGCGCCTGCAACAATCCCGACTACGAAGCATGCATCGTGTTCTATGGCGGGCGTGTCAAAATCGCTTTTGCGGATGGTGGTACGCCGCCCATCGAGCTTGCCGGGCGCATCACGTGCCCTGTTTTGGGCATCTTCGGTAACGAGGATCAGGGGCCGTCGCCCGCTGATGTCGACGACTACGAGGCGGCCCTGAAAGGGGCCGGCGTGGCTTATGAATTTCACCGTTACGACGGCGCCGGTCACGGCTTCCAGGATTTCCACGATACGAATCGTTTCCGCCAGGCGCAGTCTGATGACGCCTGGGAGAAGGCCATTGCCTTTCTTGACCGTCGTCTGAAGTGAGGCCGTGTCGCCAAACGGGGTGATCAAGCAAGGCACTTTCTGGTCTATCTAGGAAACTGTGCGATGTGGATGACATCCGACGGATTATGTGAGTGTTTATAGATTAAGCGGCCGCGGCATTAAATCGGGGGAGAACGATGCGGTTTGGACTTTTTGGTAGTGCCCAGGCTAAACGAGGCGGCCCGGATGTCGATAGTGGTGCCGGCTTTCGGGAATTCGTCGAGCGGAATGTTGAGGCTGAGGCACTCGGTTACTACAGCACCTTCCTTGTCGAGCATCATTTTACGGGTTTTGGGCAAATCTCCGCTACGCTGAACTTATTAACCTGGATTGGCGCGCGTACGACGACATTGCGTCTCGGCACTGCGGTGATGGTGCTTCCATGGCATAATCCTGTGCTGCTGGCCGAGCAGATTGCGACGCTCGACTTGTTGTCAGAAGGTCGGGTCGATGCCGGCATCGGCAAAGGGTACCGGTACAATGAATTTGCCGGCTTCTGCATGCCGATAGAGGAGGCGGATGGGCGCTTTGATGAATGTTTGGAACTCATGATCAAGGCTTGGGTTTCGGACACGCCGTGGTCGCATCAGAGCCAGCACTGGCAATTCAAAGACGTGGTGGTTGAGCCGCCAACTGCCCAAAAGCCTCACCCGCCATTGTGGATGGGAGCTGGCAGCCCCGCGTCGATCAAAAAAGTGTCGGCTCAGGGCCATAGGATGCTGCTGGGACAATTTGACTCGTTGGAGCAGATTGGCCAGGCGATTGCCCTGTTCAAGGCAGAAGAGGCGGCGCACGGCCGTGCCTTCGATCCAGTGCGGGTAGCGGTGGCGCGTTCGCTCAACGTTGTTGAGACTGCGGCCGAGTACGAACAGGTCATTGAAACGCGTATGGCAGGGCGCCGGCGGACACAGAATCTAGCGCGCCGACCCGACTTTCAAGATACGCGTGAGGCAGCTGAGGCAGGGACGCTATATGGCACGCCGGAGGCGATCAGGGTCAAGCTCCAGGCGCTACGAGACGTTGGGGTGGAATACGTGCTGCTTAACAGTCCGGGTGGGTTGCCGTCCTTACGCCGCTTTGCCGACGACGTGATGCCCGACTTTGCCGGTGAACCGCTGTCACCAACAGCAGGTCGCGTGTGACCCGTCAGCTCTGTAAGGAAGCACTAAAGTGATGACAAAAGTTCTATCTGCCATCCTGGCCATTCTAATTTTAGGCACGGCTGCAATCGTACATGGGCAGAGCCAGCAGGCTAACGTTCTCATCTCTCAACAAGAACTGATGCAGCGCATGCAGACTCAGACTGAGGTGCTGATTCTCGATGTACGTACAGCCGGGGAGTTCAGCGCGGGTCATATTCCCGGCGCCATCAACATCCCGCACCTGGAGCTCCCCTCACGCCTCAC
The DNA here is from genome assembly GCA_027294925.1 of bacterium. The sequence continues at coordinate 2,964 of JAPULM010000153.1, read as the reverse complement.
AGAGGTGCAAGCGCATGGCGCCAAGGAGGTGGTCGTATACTGCGAAGCGGGGGGACGTGCCGGGATAGCTGAACACGCCCTGCGAGAGGCGGGATTCGCCAACGTGCGGCATCTGCAAGGCGATATGGCAGCGTGGCGACGAACCACCTTGCCCATGGTCACCCCGACGCGCTAATATCGTGTCCCGAGTACGGCTCGAAAAAGCCCAGTGAACCGAGTACCCTGGAAGGCATGACGCAAGGTTGGTTCGAGGTGATCGCCGGCAAGAGTATCCTGTCGTTCAGATGTGACGATGAGCAACTCTAGCGCCCCAAAGCCAAGCGTGGTCATGGGCAACCCGGTGCGGCCGAGTATGCGCTTGGCAAGTTCTGGCAGGTAACGATTTCTTTCAGCAGTAGGGTAGGACTTGGTCGCCAAACATTTTGATAGCGCCCAGTATGTTTGCATGCGCAGGTCCGCCTGAGTGGGCATGGCGCAGGCGTAAGAGGCAATAATCCGCCCCTGTCGCTTCTTGCCAGCGGTGGAATTCGCGGATGCACGTCTCAGGCTCGCCGAGAATGAGACGATCCTGGGCCAGATTATCCAGGGTAAAGGCTGTTTCGGAGCCAATGTCTTGAAACTCGGCGAGACGATTTTCCCAGTAGTAGCGGTAGGCCGCCATCACTTCCGGCCCGTACACGGCTTCTGCTTCCGCCCGGCTGTTCGCCACCCAGGCGTCCCGCATCAGCACCACCCGAGGTTGCCGCCCTGCCTGTTCGGCCGCCTGCCGATACATGTCGACCAGGCGGACGGTTCCCGCCAGCGTGGTACTGGGCGTCGCCACAAAGGCATCGCCGATGCGTCCGGCCCGGCGCACGGCGGCAGGCACACTGGCGCCAATCCACAGGGGCGGTGCCGGTGTCTGGAAGGGTCGGGGACGAACTTGCAGGTCGTCCAACGTATAATGCTCACCATGAAACGAAAAGCGCTCGCCACGCCAGCACTGGCGAATAATCTCCACGCCTTCTTCAAACATGGCGGCTCGATGTTGCATGGGAACACCAAAGGCCTGAAAGTCGGAGGCCTGATAGCCAACCCCTACGCCCAGGATAATGCGTCCTTTGGAGACAATATCAAGGGTGATCACATCCTCGGCCACATGCACTGGGTGGTGCAACGGCAACAGGATGACAGACGTCCCGACGTTCAGGCGCTGGGTGTTGGCAGCCACTGCTGTGGCGATAATCAACGGCGAGGGCAAAAAGCCGTCTTTGTCCTGATGATGCTCACCAAAGAAGCAAGAATCAAACCCACTGGCTTCGGCCAACTGTGCTTCGGCGATCACTTCATCCACACAGCGAGCGAGGTTTTCCCCACGTGGGGGATTGGCAATAGAGCTATAGATACCAAATTTCATCTTTGTCCTCCAGCAGCAGGCGTACCGTACAGAGTTGCGGTGTGCCGCGATGGTTCGGTAGCCATATTATATCGGCCTATCATGACACGAGGGGGTGTGTTTACACAATGGTTTTTATGCAGACAAAGATGCCAAGCCGCTCTCGACACACGTCAGCACACAAGGTATGGTAAAGCCTATGATACATAAGGAGCTGCGGGTCCGGAAGCGGCGCGCGAAGATGCCCTGCAGGATGATCTATCAGAGGCATGATAGGATGGGGGCAAATTTAAAATCTGTCCCCGTCTAGACTTTTTTTGTAGGAGGGTCATCATGCTACCAGCCGAATACGATATTAGCGGCAAAGTTGTCTTCATTACCGGGGCGGGACGCGGCATCGGCAAAGGGATTGCCCAGGTGCTAGCTGAGGCCGGCGCCGACATTGCCATCAATGCCCTGACCCCGCGCTACGTCGAAAGCACTGCTGCCGAGATTGCCAGCGCCAGTGGTCGGCGCGTCGTGCCGGTGATCGCTGACGTCACCAAGACCGATGGTGTCCAACAGGCGATCGATACGGTTTTCCAAACCTTTGGCCGTATCGATGTGCTGGTTAATAACCTGGGGGACTCTATCCGTAAACCGCTGGTGGCGTTGCCGGGGCAAGCGGCAGCCGCTACCGCCTTGTCCGATGATGAACTCAACTTCATCATGGATGTCAATCTGACCGAGGCGATTCTCTGCACCCGCGCCGTCGGGCCTCACATGCTGGAGCGCCGTTCCGGCAAAGTAATCAACATTTCATCCTGGACCGCCAGGCAAGGCGGCGGCGAGATGGTGGTTTATACGATTGCCAAGACAGCTCTGGTTGGTTTCACGCGGGCTCAGGCACTAGAGTGGGCACCGTATGGCGTGCAGGTTAACGGCATTGCGCCGGGCATTTTTCCCGATCCGGTGACTGCCGGCGAGGAAGGCGCCCGCCAAACTGCAGAACGCGCCGCCCGCATTGTGCCGTTAGGACGCCCCGGACAGTTGCGTGAGGTGGGATTCATCGCGCTCTATCTGGCCGCCGCCGCATCCGATTACATGACTGGACAGACCCTATTCCTCGATGGCGGCATGAGCCTGTAGGCTTCTGCGCCCTTTGCTAACGAGCCCTGTCCAGCCTGAGGCGGCACCGCGCTGAAACGGGTTGAGCGAAGCAATAGACTGACGTCCTTCTACATGACCGAGCGCACCAGGCCGCCATCCACCAAGATAGTGGTGCCGGTGATGTAGGTCGATTTACCTGAAGCAAGAAAGGCGATCAGATAGGCAAGTTCTCTTGGCTCGCCAATACGGCCAACGGCGGTTTCGGCGGCGCGTTGTGCGAGCGCTTCTTCGACCGAAATGCCCAACTCGTTGGCGCGGGCCGTCACGTTAGACAGCATGCGTTCGGACAGAATGGAGCCTGGGCAGACGTTATTGACCAGGATGCCGTCTCGTCCCACCTCATCGGCCAGGCTCTTGGAGTAGGCGATAACCCCCATGCGGGTGGCCCCCGAAAGCGCCAGGTTGGGTATCGGGTTGTAGACCGTGCTGGCCAGGATGTT
>JAPULM010000152.1 GCA_027294925.1 bacterium | reverse complement strand
ACTCGGTACGCTGCACCACCGCATCGAAACAGAACAGTCCCTTGACATAGGCCAGCAGGTTATCGCTCATGTGGTTCTCCTTAACTGTGACCAAGCGCATTGATATACAGTCTAGCACATACTCATTTTTCACCTAATTAGGGTCGTTGAATCTGTCATATTAGGTATCGCGTGCGGCGCTTAGCCAATGCAGCACCAGAACGTCTGGCTTGTGCAACCTTTTGATACGTTCTGGAATAGACATGGCGTATGCTCGACGCCAATATGTCGTATGGGTCATTTTACCGTTGTCTCACGTGCGGAGTCACCCTATAGTAGAAGTGATACTCACGCCTGCCGCGCGAATTTTCTCTCTTCGACTAGAAGTCGACACCGCTAACGGCTCTACGCGCCTCACGCGGTGACGCCCGATGGACCTGTCTCCGGCAAGGTGGTGACGACGTTTCAGCCCAATCGCCCCACCGTTGTTGAGCCGCTTGGTAATCGTGGGCATCGGCCTCATCTGACGCATGATATTGATGATCAAGAAACGGTACTCACCGCACAAGACCACGAAGATGCCCCGCAGCGCATCAGGCTTCGCGCCGGGCGTGGATGGCATGATGCAGCAGGCAGCTCAACACTACGATGCATTGACGTAAGGGTCTTATGGATATATTGGTGCATGACATACGAGGTGGCATATGCAGATACTAGTCGGTGCGAGACTGATTGATGGGACGGGAGCGGCGCCGGTGTCCGACGCGGCGGTGCTGATCAACGATGGTGGACGGATTCAAGCGGTGGGACCACGGCATACCGTGACGATACCACCGGATACAGCGGTGCTTGATGTTGCCGGACTGACGGTGTTGCCCGGGCTGATTGACGGACATGATCATCTGGCCTCGCACGGTTATGCCTTGACCACGCGCTGGGGACTAGACGAGCCGCAAAGCACCACCCATTTGCGGACGGCGGCGGTTTTGCAGCAAACATTGAACACCGGCTATACCACGGTACGCGATGCGGCGGGGTTGGATGCCGGATTCAAGCAAGCAATTGAGGAGGGCCTCATTGCAGGGCCTCGATTGCAGCTGGCCCTGGGGATTATTTCACCGATTGGCGGAATTGGTGATCGTATTAGCCCGTCCGGCCATTCGTGCTGTGTACCGCCCAGCCCGAATGTGCCACCGAGTGTCGCCAATGGGGTGCAGGAGGTGCGCAATGTGGTGCGCACCATGGTGCGCGCCGGCGCTGACGTGATCAAATGCGCCACCACCGGCGGCGCCAGTTCACGTCCCGGACACGGTCCAAATGATCCGGCTTTTAACCGTGATGAGATGCAGGCTCTAGTGGATGAGGCACATACCCTAGGGCGCCGAGTGATGTGTCATGCCCTGGGTGGAGCGGGTCTACGATTGGCCATCGAGGTTGGGGTTGATTCGATTGAACATGGCTGTTACCTGGATGAGGATCCGGAACTGATTCCAATGATGATCGACAAGGGCATTGTGTTTGCGCCAACACTCACGGTCTACGTTTTTCACCGTGAGCGCAGTGCACCGCTTGTTCAGGAACGTGGCCGTGCATTGTACGCGCACCATATCGAGAGTATTCAACGCACCTTAGCAGCCGGTGGTAAAATTGTCGCCGGCACCGATGCAGGTGGCCACCTGCATGGCATCAATGCCCGCGAGCTGCACTATTTGGTTGAGGCCGGGTTGTCGCCTATGCAAGCGTTGCAGGCTGGCACACAGTGGGCAGCAGAGGGTCTCGGACTGGAGCGCGACATCGGCACCATCGAAGCAGGCAAATGGGCTGATCTGGTGGTGGTTGACGGTGACCCCTTGCACGATGTGGCACTGCTTCAGCAAACGGAACGTATCAAACTAGTGCTGAAGGGCGGTGCCGTCTGCCTCGACCAGCGCACGCAATCTTAACCAGTAACGGTTAGAAGGATGAGACAGTGGAAAAACAAGTCATTCGAACGCCGCTAGTGCCGGAAACCGGCGGACCGTTCAATTTAGCCGTCAAATGCGGGCAGCACGTTTACATCTCCGGCCTGCCCCCTTTTGAAGAGGGTTATTGTCGGCAACTGCGTGAGGCGCGGGCCAACAACCAACCGCTGCCCAAGTTCCCGGACATTCCATTTGAACAGCAAACGCGCATTGTCATGAATCACATTAAGGCGCTGATGGAAGCGGTGGGCTCATCGATAGATCATCTGCTCAAGGTAACGGTGTGGCTGCAAGACCAGAACAACCACGCCACCTTCGACCGCATCTACCGTGAATATTTCTCGAGTGATGAGACACTGCCAGCGCGCACCCGCATGCAAGCGGGCCGCACGCCACTCGACTGCGGCCTCGAGGTGGATGCCATCGGTTACATCCCATAGCCGAGTGTCACCGCACCTCAGCACTCAGTCCTGGTGTTAATACGCCGCGCCAGCCATGGCGTGGACATGATAGGGTTGTCGAGCAAGCCCCATACAAAATTGCCCGACGTGGTCTTCGAGCGCCTCGGCCAGTTGCCGGGCTTCATGGCTGAGCCTAGCCAGATCGTCGACCGCCACATCGATCTGGCTACGGACTGAGGCAATATCGATGCGGGTAAAACGTCCTTGCCAGAGCACCACCTCACCATTAATGATAACGCTATCCACCGCGCTGCCGTCTTCCGTATGTACGAGCTGATTGATCGGGTCATTGAGGGGCAAAAAATTCACGTGATTGAGATCGAGCAACACGATGTCGGCTTTGTAGCCCGGCGCTAATCGACCGATGAGGTCCTCGAAACCCAAAGCTCTGGCGCCACCCGCTGTCGCCATGTGCAGCGCCTGGTCGGTACGCAACCAGGTGTGATAATCGTGATGGCGCAGCCGCGAAACAAACGACGCCAGACGCATGGCTTCAAACACATTCTGGTTATCGGAGCAGCTAGAGCCGTCCGTCCCAATTCCCACATTAACCCCGGCCTGCACCATTTCATGAATCGCGGCGATGCCCGAACCCAGACGTAGATTACTACCTGGATTATGAGCCACAGAGGCGCCGTTGTCGGCCAGCCGCTGGATGTCATCATGGTCTAGCCAAACGGCATGCGCAGCAGTAAACTGCGGTCCTAGTAGGCCAAGCGCATCCAGGTGAGCGGTCAGGGTCTTGCCGTAGCGCGTGATACCGGACATCGCCTGTATCTTTGACTCACCAAGATGCATGTGTAACGCCGTCCCGTACTCCTGAGCCAAATCGCGGGTTGCCAGCATGAAAGCATCGGAACAGTGCAGCGGAATGGTCGGGGCCAGAGCCAGGCGAATGCGATCGGGATCAAAGGGGACGTGTTGCAGCAAGGTGCGGCAGGCAGCAAGGGTGGTTGCAGCCGGTTGCATGCGGGCCTGTTCCAGATCTCGGCGCTGGGCTGGTGGCAGGGCGTCCAGCAGACCCGGTATCGCCTGATAGAAGGTGTAATCTGCAAGCATCGGCGCTAGAACGGCGCGCATACCTACATCCTGATAGGCACGCCCGATGGTTTCTAGTCCCTCGCACGTCGGCAGTGGCAGTTCGAGATACAAATCGTAGCACGCCGTACATCCCTTACGGACCATTTCCAACGCGCCGACCAACGCCGACAGATAGGTATGTTCCACACTGCGGAAGCCACTGATCCAGCGTGAGGCGTGTAAAAGTAGCTCTAGGGTCCAGCGGTCACCACTGCCTTTCGCCAAACCGCCATGGCTATGCGTGTGCGCATTAATCAACCCCGCTATCAGCAAGCGATCACTGGCATCAATGGTCTCAGCATTCTCAGGCGCTGGCTTGCCGGTGGGCCCGATCTCGGCTATGCAGTCGCCATCCAGTAGGATGTCAGCCGGGCCAGCCCGACGGTCGTCGGGGTTGAGTACCCAGCCGCCACGAATGATCTTATAGTGCCTGGTGTCGTTGGCCATACGAACCACCTCCCTGCTTAATATCCTGCTCGCTTATGGGCCAGTTCAGCCCCTGTGAGCATGAGGCGCAGTTTGTTTATTGCGTTGTGCTGATACATCGGCGCCACACAGCGGCCCGCCATCACCCGACGACGACGTGGTGGTAAACGCTGCTGCCATGTCGTTTCCTTTGCTCGTTAGTCGCTTTACATCTCCGCGTCCAGCACCTGTAAACCCTCGGCCTTTGCAGCCTGGATGAGTCGCCTATCGAATGCTGTAAAGCCGACCAGGGCGTCTGCTGCTTCCCGGCACAGCTCCAAGGCGGCTGCCAAATGGATCGCATCGAAGCCTCGTAGGGCGTGCGTGATGGCCAGCTCGCCTGCCGCCGTTTCGTTGAGGTCGAGGCTGGCAAAGGCAGGCCACTGTGCTTTGAATGTGTCAGTCGTCTGCTGAAAGCCTGTGTCATCGAGGTCCCCTGCACGCCAACGTTGGGCCAGTGCCGCCAGAGTTTCCGGGTAGGCCAGGCGGGACGTGGCCAGAATGTCTGCTTCCTGGGTCCAACGATGTACCGCCTCACTATATGTCTCTTCCAAATACAGCTTCACGAGGCTACTGGTATCCAGATACAGAATCATCGACGATCCTCAATCACTGTTTCCGCCACCGCACGCCCTCGCACCTGCACCCCTTTGAGCCCAGTGGGCTTTTCGCCATTCCATTGCAACTTACCGCGCTGCGCTAAAGCGCGTATCACCTGGCGTGCAGGGCTTAATGGTACCAGTGCCGCCACTTCTTCCCCCCGATCCGTGATGATGATGTGCTCCCCCTGGCGCGCTTTTGCCACATATTCACTAAGCTGTGCCTTGAGGGCTTTGATGCCTATGGTTTCCATACTCACCTCTATAGTAGTCACATGCTAACTATATAAGTAACTACTATAGAGCACAAGTGTAAGGAAGGTCAATAGGTGTCGATCAGTGGCAGCAGTTGTTGGCTGACGCCAAGGTTTCCGCTCAGGTGGGAGAAGAAATTTTGCAGCGCGGCCCCTCACGGTTTGTCCTATCCGGTCAATCTATGGTACTGTCGTACAACAACCTGGATGCGCAAGCGGCTGTTTTCCCCGCTACGCCGTTCGGAGGTATGACGGCATTCAAGGCAAGAGAGGAGAGCTATCCACTATGGTCATTCACAACTTCGGTACCCAACAGAACGGCGCCTCGCAGCGCCCTACTACGCGTCTACGGCAGATGTTGAGCAAAGGTGAAATGGTAACAGCGCCATTCGTACTCAACGCCTACCACGCCAAGATTGCCGAGAGGGTGGGTTTTGAGGCAGTCTACATGACCGGCTTTGGCACTGCCGCGGAGCGTGGCTATCCGGATGTGGGACTAGTAACCCACACCGAAATGGCGCAAAACGCCCGTTATATCGCCAGTGCGGTGGGTGTCCCGGTGATTTGCGATGCGGATACGGGCTATGGCAACCCCATCAATGTGACCCGCACCATTCGGGAATACGAAGCGGCAGGCGTAGCCGGTTGCCACATTGAGGATCAAGTGTTCCCGAAGAAATGCGGCTTTTTCGAAGGCAAGTTGGTGATCTCGGTCGAGGAGCACGTGCAAAAATTGCGCGCTGCTCTGGCCGCTCGTCAAGAGCCGGATTTTGTCATTATCGCCCGCACCGACGCTCTAGCGGTGAATGGCTGGGATGACGTGATTCGCCGCTGCCGGGCGTACTGCGACGCGGGTGCGGACATGGTCTTTGTCGATGGCGTCAAGACCGTAGACGACCTGAAAACGTACGCCAGAGAGCTAGCTGACCTGCCCCGCTTGTATAACGGTATGCTGATGCCGACATCCGAGGTGGCGCAGATGGGGTTTCAGGTGATGATTACCGGTGGTACAATCGGCGTCATCTTCAAAGCTCTGAAAGAGGCCTATGAAGAGTTGCGGGATACGGGCATGGTGTCGTCTAACCGTACGGCTACTCGGGAGGAGATCACCGGTGTGCTTGGTCTTCCGCATGTTTACGAATTGGAGAATACTTACGGCGTGACACAGCCTGACTGAGTACCTAGATATAAATTGCTTCCTCCCCTGCATCCCAACCTTCTCCCGCCAGGGGAAAAGAGGTATTCAACACATGGTGAAACTTGCGTCTGGATATTGAGATCTACAGAAACATATGGAGGCGCCATGACGACGCCCCCTGATCCTGCGACGACCTTCGAAACGCTGAACGATCTGGACGCCATCAACAAACTGTATCGTGAACGTGGCTGGAGCGATGGGCTGCTAATCGTGCCGCCGAACGTGTCGAACGCATGCGGCAACAGGCATCCCGTGGACGCAACGAGATCGTGGCCCACTTGGTGCCGGGATTCGGTGCGGCCACGGTGGAACGTATTGCGATCAATGCGATCAATGCGATCAATGCCGGATGTGACTCCGAGTCGTTGCCCGTGCTCATCGTCGCCGGCGGACCGTGCGACCATGGGTAGGTGAACACCGAAGTCTAACGATGCATCGCAGGGAGGATAACAAACAATCGCCAGACTCCTGTCCGCTACGCTTGCTGAGACGGCGTTGCCTGAGGCGGCGCTGGCGGAGATGGAACGCCTAAACGAGGCGGCGGCAGCACGTCAACCTGGATGCCTCGGCTGATGCGGTGCTCTACTCGCTGACCGACGAACCCCTGTTGCAAGCCATTGGCCAGTACCGCGCCCAGGGCCGTACAGCAGCCGGCGACATAGTAACCATCGCTGCTTAGCCACCCCATAATATCTACGATTCCTTCTTTTTCTTCCCCCCTTTTTCGTCCTGCCATCGTATACCATTATGAGTCGGTGGAGACCAAACGATCAGGAGAGGCGGCATGACCTGTAGTGATGAAAGGCTATTCGCCCGGGTGCAACAGGACGACCGGGGCGCCTTCGGCCTCCTGGTGCAACGTTATCAAAACCGCGTCTATAGCATGGCCCTGAAGGTGTTACATCACCAACACGACGCGGAAGACGCCAGCCAGCAAGCGTTCTTGCAAGTCTGGCAGAAACGTCGGCTGTACAACCCCAAATGGCATTTCAATACCTGGCTGTATCGTATTGTCGCCAATGTCTGTATCGACGAATATCGCCGTTGCCGACGCCGCCGCCCGGCGCCCGACACCCTGCTGGCATCACTACCGGCGCCACATTCACCAGCCCAAGACTATGAGCAGCAGGAGCGCTGCAGAATGTTAACCGAAGCCCTCCAATGTGTCCCGGTAGAGGCGCGCATGGTGCTCATCCTGTATTACATGGAAGGGTGTTCATACGCGGAGATCGCTAACATTCGGGGCATCTCCGTACACACCGTCAAGAGCCAGCTGCGGCGTGCAAAAACGCTGCTACGTCAACGTCTTAATCCCAGCAACGAGGCAACCTCATGATGTGTCAACAGGTACAGCGCATGCTTGAAAATCTCAGCCTGCCACGTCTACAGGCCGGAACGTATACCGCCCTGCACCAACATATACGGCGCTGCCCATCGTGCCAGTCCGGATGGCAGCAGTGGCTGCAAAATGAACAACAACTTGCCCGTCTTGTCGCTGTGCAGGCGGCACCAAATGGTTTATGGGAGAACATTATGGCGGCGGTAGCAGATCACCACGGCATGACTGACGAAACCTTCTCGCCGGATCTTGTCATCGAAGTCTCTGCACACGGACTTCAGCGTTTGCAGCTTCCCCCTCTGGCCCAGTGTGATCTGGCGCTAAGCCACGCTGCGAGCGCATTGGGTTCATCATCGCTTGTCGATCGGGCGCGCCAGCAACTAGCGGAATATTTCGACGGCCATCGGGCCATCTTCCAGCTACCGGTCGACCTCCGGTCTTGTAGTGATTTTGAAAGGGTTGTACTAGAGGCAACGGGCGCCATTCCCTACGGCGAAGTCCGCTCCTACAAATGGATTGCCGAACGCATTGGCCGTCCCAAGGCGACTCGGGCCGTTGGCAATGCGTTACATAGAAACCCGGCACCCATCGTGATCCCGTGTCATCGGGTGGTGAAAAGCGATGGCGGTATGGGGGGGTATGTGTTTGGCGAAGGGTGGAAAAAACACTTATTGAATCTGGAACGCGGCACCGTTCCGTTTGTCGGATGCGCTTCCACTCGGATTTTATGTTACCGCGGCTGTCGTCATGAACGGCGTATTGGCGACAACAATCGTATTCACTTCGCCTCTTTGGACGACGCGCTGGAAAGTGGCTATCGGCCGTGCCGCGTCTGTCAGCCCAGCCCATCACTTACCTGATATCCATAACAATAGATGAAGGGTATTACCATGACCGAGGGTCTTTCACCGTCAGCTTTCGTCGCGCAAGTCCAGACGCGCATACCAAACACATTCATTGACCTGCTGGGTATCCACTTACGTGAAATCAGTGACGAACATGCCGTTGCAGAGATGTCATGCACCAAAAAGTTGCAGCAACTGACAGGTGTTTTTCACGCCGGCGCATTGGTCAGTCTGGCCGACACCACGGCAACCCTCGCCTGTCTTTACTGGCTGCATGATCCCCTTGACGGTTCGCAGGCGCCGTTTCCGCTGACCATTCAGCTCAGCACGAATTTTCTCCGCAACACCGGTCACGGTACGGTCAAAGCCCGCGCCGTTCCAGTGCACCGGGGTCGCACCACGACCGTGGTTGAAACCCGTATTACGGATGCTGACGAACGCTTACTGAGCGTGGTGACGACCACGCATCTCGTGCTTGGCGGTTAAGATTTCAGTATACTGGTTGACGTCCTCTCCTCCCTGAAGGAAAGAGATTCCGGTACCATGATAGCACCGAGGTTCCGGGGGCGTTAGCTGTCACACAGTAACCTAGGAAACGCATCCGATGCTGCTTACCTCACAAGAAGTCAGTCTGAAGAGATATATCTCATGACCAATGAGGTTTCTTGGCAAGCCGAACTGGCGGTAAAGCCCGGCAAGCTCGAAAACTTCCGGGCACTTACTAGCGAGATGGTTGAGTCTACCAGGGGCGAGCCTGGCGTCCTGATCTACGAACGGTTCGTAAGCGATGATGGTAAGGTCGTTTACGTCTACGAGCGGTACGCGGATTCGTCCTGTGCTGTATCGCACCTATTGGCATTCGGGGAAAAATACAGCCAACGCTTTATGGGCATGGTAGAACGAAAACGGTTCACGGTTTTCGGTGTCCCAAGTGACGAGCTAAAAGGTATACTGGACGAGTTCGACGCGACATACCATACGCCTTTTGATGGTTTCTCAACGGCCACAAAAGGAGGCGAAGCATGCGTCAGATCGTCCGTAGGCAAGCGAGAAGTGGGTGACAATCAAGCCGGGTGACCGGGGTGATAATGGACACCTCTCTTGCAAATATCAACAGCATCAACGTGCCGGTCCAGATCGACGGCAAGGTGGGCATTGGACAGCCGATACGTGTCACCCGCTTTCAAGGAGAGCAACTTTTGCTAACCGCTTATACGAGCGCCCCATCACGCACCACGATATTGCCGTCTTTGATGACCAGATGAAGGTGACGCATGACCGTCATATCGACGAGCGGATTACCGTCAACAACAACGATGTCCGCCAGCTTGCCGGGTTCAAGGGTGCCGACCCGGTCTTCAAGGCCGCACGCCTCCGCAGCGAGTCCGGTAACGCCGTACAGAACATCAGCAGCGGGTAATTGAATCTCTTGGGTCAAGAATTCCATCAGGAGCGACAATTCGTTAATACGGGTGCCAGTGGAGCCCTGATCACTACTCACCACCAGTTTGATACCAGAAGCATGCATCTTGCGAATCGTCTCGTAGCGTTCCTCCCAGAGATGGCCGGGATGGGCACGTATATCTTTCATATCTTCCGCCCGTAGGCGGTACCAGGTGGCAGGCATAGCGAGGCTGACTATCAGGTCCTTTTCAATTGCCCGGTCGACGATACGTGCGTCATATTCGATACCGCCATGGGCGCGGAAGGGGCAGTGTTCCAAAGTGTCCATATCGGCATCCACGGCGAGGCGAATCGATTCCGTGCCATGCGCATGTACGGCGACCTTTTTTCCCATGCGGTGTGCATCGGCTGCTACCGCCTTGAAGCCTGAGGCGGCATATTGGGAGAGTTCCGGGTTGGAACCGGGGGTGGCATTGCCACCGGAACCCATCAGCTTGATGAAATCCACCCCGTTTTTGACCAAGGTGCGCACCGCTCGTCGTAGTTCGTCATCGGTATCGCATTCGAAACCGTTCCACCACAACTGCCCGGCGGTGCTAGTAAGCACCGGTCCTGCGCACAGCAGGCGGGGTCCGGCCAACTTGCCGGCGTTGATGAAGTCCCTGAGCACCAGGCTCATGAAGTTTTGATCACCACAATCGCGTACCAGGGTTAGGCCACTTTTGAGGCCCAATTGGGCATTTTGTACCCCTACCAAGAGCGCCTCGTGGTCCGTTGCGTTACGGGATTCCTGGCCACTGAAAGGGCCACCGCTAAACAGCAGGTGGACATGGGCGTCAATCAAGCCAGGCATGATGGTGCGGTCGCCCACATCGACCACCTGTGTTCCCTCCGGCACCCCCACCTCGGACGTTGGTCCCACCGCAACAATCCGTCCGTCATCGACAACCAACATGGCATCTTGCACCATAGGGCGGTTCGCCCCGTCAAGCAATCGCCCTCCTTTGATGGCCCATGTCATGCTCATCTCCTTTTTGCATCATACGTCACACTATCGTTCATAGAGAGATTCTCGCGACCAGCTGATGTCCCCGTTGGTGCCCAAGTCAGCACCTTGAGTAAGCCGCGCTCGATATTATCGACACGAAAAGATACCTAGCACATATACGCGTGAATAGTTTAATCTGCACTAACCGGGAAGGCAAACGTATCTTGCTCAATAGCACTCAGATTAGAGCCGCCTTCCGTAAGGAGCCATTGCCAACACCATGCCTCCCTCAACCTCACCACACCGTGCTGCACACGCCGTTCTAAACACGCCCGGCTTTCGCGTTCTGTGGCTGGCAACGGTGGCCAATCAGCTCACCTTCGGCATGATGCAGGTCATCCTGGGATGGATGGTCTTGGCGTTGACCGGCTCTAGCCAAATGGTGGGGGTCGCTTTTGCCTTACGCGCGGCGCCCAACCTGGTGCTGGGCTTTGCCGCCGGCGCCGTCACCGATCGTCTCGACCGGCGTCTGGTAATGCGCTGCAGCGCGTTTGGCATGGCGTTGGTATCGCTAGCCATGGCCTGGGGGTTATGGCAAAACCACGTCGAGCTGCGGCATGTGTTGGTATACGCGGTCGTCATCGGCATGCTACGGGCCTTCGAGATGACCGCGCGCCAGGCTTATGTGTATGACATCGTTGGCGCCCAAGACATCCTCCAGGGACTTGCACTCAATGCCACGGCCCAGCGCATTGGTGGTACGCTGGGCGCTTTGATCGCCGGTGTGGTATTGGCCTGGTGGGGCGCCAGTGCGGCATTTTTGACCATGGGTCTGTGCTATGGCGGTGGTGGCGCCCTGCTATATGCCCTGCGCACGCGCGGTGCCGCAGCGCCGACGGTCTCTGAACCATTATGGAAAAATATCAGAACCTACAGTCGAGCGCTACGCTCTGATCGAATGCTGCGTAGCCTGATGATCTCTACCGCCGCTGCCGAAATTCTCGGTTTTTCCCATCAAGCAATGTTGCCGGTGCTGGCCCAAGAGGTTTTACAAATCGGCGCTGCAGGTCTTGGTGTGTTGACCGCCTTTCGCTTCGTGGGTGGCATCCTGGGTGCGCTACTAATGACAGCAATTGGCCGAGCGCCCTATCGTGGCATCCTGCTGTTGGTCGTACAGGGATTATTTGGCATCGGCTTAATGACTCTGTCTCAAGTCTCCCAACTCTGGCTGGCCATGGTGTGGGTGACAGGTATCAATATAATGGCGATGGCGGCGGACATTCTGCATCAAACCTTGTTACAAACGCATGTGGCCAACACGCAACGGGGGCGTGCGATGGGCGCCTGGATTATCGGCACCGGCGCTGCGCCTATCGGCAACTTGGAAATCGGCTATGTGGCACAGGTGACGAGTGTGAGCATGGCGCTGTTGCTTAATGGTGGGGCGTTGGTTATCCTACCATTTTTGCTGCTCTGGCTGATGCCTCAGTTCCGCCGTCTGTGAACAGCCTGACGCTAAATCCTTGTCGACCTTTACACAAAAAGAGAGATGCAAAACGGCACAACCTGAAGCATTGCCACCCAACAACATCGATACAAGAAAACTTGCTAAGCCGTCCATTGTGACGCATCATTTTAGCAGTACGATGTGCCGCCATTATCCTGCCAGATCGGCATGCGGATTGCGGATTGCGAAATAACGCCTTTTCTTTCAACTCCGAAATCCGCTTTAGTCTGCCTCAGTCTGTTGGCATGTAGGCGAAAAATGTTCAAAACATTTTCTCCAGGTACTTTTGTAAGGGTCTCCTATCATGCAAAAAATGCTCGCCCAATGCGTCTTTGCTATTATCGTTTTTTGCCATTTGCCGCTCCATGCCGACACATCTGTCTGGGTGGCCACGTCTGCCGATCGAACGGTTTATCTCGGTGGCACTATTCACATGCTGCGCCATTCGGATTTCCCCTTACCCGTTGAATTTAACAAGGCGTATCAAAACGCCGAGATCATTATTTTCGAGACGGATATAGGCAAAATGAACGATCCCAGCGTACAACAGCTGGTGCTCGCGCACATGATGTATAGCGATGGACGAAGCCTGCAAAAGGTCTTATCGCCAGAAACCTACGCAACCCTCAAAGCGCATTGTGAGAAAATTGGCGTGCCGATTTCCAGCCTGCATCCCTTCAAACCCGCAATGGCGATTTTGATGCTATTTAGTCTCGAGCTGCAACGCATGGGTGTAGCCCAAGCCGGTGTGGATGCTCATTTTTACCAAAAAGCAATAGCTGACGGTAAATCGATTATGGAATTAGAGCCGCTTGAAGCCCAATTGGCGTTTCTAGCCAGCATGGGCGAAGGCAATGAAGACAATTTTGTTATCCACGCCATCAAGGACTTTAAGCGCACACGAGAACTCATTGAGCAGCTTATCGTAGCCTGGCGTGAGGGTAAGGTAAGCGCCTTTGAGCAACTCTTTTTAGCGGATATGAAACGGGATTATCCCGTATTACATCGCAAGTTGTTGGTCGAACGCAATCAGAACTGGCTCCCCCTGATTGAATCTTACTTTGAAACGCCTGAGACCGAGTTCGTCTTGGTAGGCGCCGCTCATCTCGTTGGGGAGCAAGGTATTCTCAAACAGTTAGCCAAACGCGGCTATACCATTAATAAACTGCGTTAAGTATATAGCGGTAAACACGCCACGACCCACGCTTAGATTTCGCCGTGAATTCTCATCCAGTTGCGTATAGGTTGCGTTCTGATGCGTCGTCCAGTCGATCTACTGCCTGTCGGTTGCCGCCCGGGACCAAATGACC
>JAPULM010000151.1 GCA_027294925.1 bacterium | reverse complement strand
TCGCGAAATTTCTGCCTCACGTTGTGGGGTATATTCATCGTGTGCAGCATACTCACAGGGGCCTTTGCGCTGTCCGACGCCTTTGCGATAGGACTGCAATCCCTTGTTTTCCAGCAATCAGGGGTCTATCTTCGCGCTAACTTGCAACTGTCATTCAGCCATATGGCATCCATATGGTTCCTATTTGCATGCCTTTGCCAGTATCGAGCCTCGCAGTGGCGTTTCTGGCAGCCCTATCTACTCGTCTTGCTTCTTGCCATTGATCTACTAGTGTCAGGAAAGCATATCAACAAGTATGCCCCACCTGAATTATATGATCGTCCCCCTGCCGTGAAGATGGTTTCTGAAGTTGTCAATAGCGGTCGGCTATACAAGGCGAGGAATCGCAATGAAGCAATCATGCTTACTGCGCCGCCACCTTATGATGACTATTTATGGTCAATGCGTTGGAAGATAGAAATTCTGGAGCCTTATGCCCCGCTTTTATATAATATTCCATTCATTTTTCATTCGGATATCGAAAAGCTGTCTCAGAAGTATGTCTATACCTTGACAAAAATCGTCAACACGGTTCCGTGGCAACAGCGCCTGCCATTCCTTTCTGCCGCTGCTGTTACAGCGATCATTACACAGGAAGAGCTGGCGCTTCCCGGTGTTCATTTAATCGCTGCAATTCCGAATAAGAGTAGCTTGAAATTCTATCTATACCGCAATGACCATGCCGTCAATCGTATCGCTTTTATCAGCGATTGGAAGATCGCCGCTTCCGATGGCGAAGCGCTATACACGATGTCAAAGGATAGCTTCCGGCCCAAATCTCAGGTGATTCTTCAACGGCCGCAGAAGACCTTTTTCATGCGACCTGTGGCGCAGTCGTTTATACAGGAATTGGCTAAGCGAACGCCTCAGTCTTGCGCACCGGCAGCGATATCGCAAAGCAGGTCAGGGCCTTCATCTGCCAATTATGCCGTGACCAACGCCTGTGATGGTTTTTTGGTTTTTGCAGAACCGTACTATCCAGGTTGGCAGGTCAGCGTTGATCAGCAGCCGGTCCCCATTCTACGGGCTAATTATGCTTTTTCAGCCGTCTATCTGAAGGCTGGCAAGCACATCGTTCAGAGACAGTATCGTCCGGCGTCTCTAATCCTTGGAGCGGCAATATCGCTCGTGTTTTGCTGTGTGATAGGTATTGGGATGCCCGCCAGGGCATGGTTGCGTCGCTCCAGGTGTTCTTGATGCCACCGTCATGGGGAACCTCCTTTTGGCCGTAGTCCTTGGCGTGGGTATAATTAACATCGTACCAGGGTGGTTAGGGGGTGTGATTTACGGCTCGATGTAAGAGGTGTTAAAGAGAACAACGATGGCTATCGTTTTAGTGACCGGATCGGCAGGATTAATTGGTTCTGAGTCCGTTCGGTTTTTTTGTCAGCGTGGTTTGACGGTTGTTGGTATTGACAACAACATGCGGCAGGCTTTCTTTGGGCAAGATGCCTCGACGGAATGGAATCGTGATGCTCTCCTACGGGATTACGGCGATACCTATATCCACCATAGTGTTGACATTCGCGATCGTCAAGCCATATCCCGCATCTTTAATACCTATAGTAGCGATATTCGTCTGGTTATTCACACGGCCGCTCAACCTTCCCATGATTGGGCAGCCCAAGACCCGTATACCGACTTTACCGTTAATGCCAATGGCACGTTGGTATTACTTGAGAGTACCCGGCAATATTGCCCAGAAGCGGTCTTTATTTTTTGCTCCACCAACAAAGTCTATGGTGATAGGCCCAATTCCTTGCCGCTCGTCGAGCAAGAACGGCGCTGGGAAGTCGAAGCATTGCATCCCTATTATCAAGGCATTGATGAAGAGATGAGCATCGATCATACCAAACACTCGTTGTTTGGTGTGTCTAAGGTCGCGGCGGATGTCTTGGTGCAGGAATATGGCCGCTATTTCAGCATGAAAACGACCGTTTTCCGAGGTGGATGCTTGACCGGGCCGAGTCATGCCGGGACGCAGCTACATGGTTTTTTATCTTACTTGATGAAATGTACGATTGCCGGACAGCCTTATCAAGTCAACGGGTATAAAGGCAAACAGGTTCGCGACAATATTCACAGCTATGATTTAGTTAATGCTTTCTATCATGTTTATCAAGCCCCACGGGTGGGGGAGGTTTACAACATCGGTGGCAGCCGCTTTAGTCATTGCTCGATGTTAGAAGCCATTCAACATTGCGAAGACATTGCCGATAAAAAATTGGCTTGGCGCTACGTCGAGACGCATCGAATTGGCGATCACATCTGGTGGGTTAGCGATATTCGGAAATTTAAGCGTCACTACCCGAATTGGGACCTGACTTACAGCGTCAAAGGTATTTTAGAAGAGATATTTTCCCGTAATGTTAGCCGCTGGCACTAAACATACCGTCCTGGTCTTATTCGTTTTAACCGTCTTAAGCATCCGGGCAAAAAGCTGAAGGGCTTTTGTTCACCTACTTAATCTCCGGTTATGCTTGGATCGAACGCCATGTTGAAGAAGTTATTGCAGGTGAAGATGGTTAAGTTTCTGCTCGGTGGGGGGGCATCAGCTAGTATCAATCTGCTTCTCATGTTCGGTCTAATCGAGGGGCTAGGATTTAGCACCCCAGCCTTACGCAATACCGCTAATGCCGTCTCCGTTGAGCTGTCACTATTAGCCAGTTTTTTCATCTACCGGATATGGGTTTGGCCGGGTGGTGCTTGGACGGTTCGAGAGGTGTTGTGGCGACAAATCCCTCTCTACCACATGTCGGCTGGAAGCGCTGTTATTTTACGCATTTTCGTGGTCTTTCCGCTTTATGATTGGCTGGGGGTTCATTACGCGCTTAACACCCTCATTGGTATATTGCTGAGTGCGTCGATCAATTATGTGATTAGTGATCGTTTGATCTTCAAGGCACCAGGGCGGTCTTCTCAGCGGGCGTTTGACCCAACCATTCATTATCCGGAGGGCCTGTCGCCTGCACTGGAAAACAGCTTTGTTATTCCGAGTTCCCTGGCAACGGAAAATCCGCCAGAGATCAATCTTTTCTCAATTGTGATACCTGCCTACAATGAGGAAGCCTGTATCGAAGCGACGATTCAGTCGATTAGCCAGGTTCTGCAAGCGCAAGAGATTGTCTACGAAATTCTGGTGATTAATGATAACAGCCGGGATCATACGGAAGCATGCCTACAACGCATTTGTCAGCAAAACAGCAAGGTGCGTTATTTGAATAATGAGTATCCCAGAGGTTTTGGCTTCGCTGTGCGTTGTGGGTTAGCGCATTTTCGTGGCGATGCGGTCGCTATTGTGATGGCGGACAGCTCCGATGCGCCGGAAGATATTGTTGATTATTACACTAAACTCAGACAAGGCTATGATTGTGTGTTTGGTTCCCGCTTCATGCGGGGTGGTAAGGTCATTGACTATCCCACCCACAAGTTGATCGTCAATCGTTTGGCCAATCTATTTATTCAATTCCTGTTTGGTCTGAAGTTTAACGATATCACCAATGCGTTTAAGGCCTACCGGCGAGAGGTGATCGAGGGTATCTCGCCGCTTCTAGCGCATCACTTCAACTTGACGGTTGAAATGCCCCTCAAGGCGATTATCAGGGGATATTCTTATGCCATTATCCCGATCACTTGGCGTAATCGCACCACGGGCGTATCCAAGTTGAAGCTAAAAGAAATGGGCAGCCGATACTTGTTTATTGTTCTTTATGCCTGGATCGAGAAACATCTTTCCAGAGGCGACTATGCTTTTAAGAGCCCGGTACTCGGTCAGGCAGCGGGAGACTGCATCAAAACAATACAGGCAACCCCCCTGAACGCTGATTATAGTCCTAAGGCATCATCTAAATCTCACTAGAGAGTTTAGCTTAAGTATGATGAGTCGACATGTTTTGGTTACCGGCGGTGCGGGTTTTGTCGGCAGCACCTTAAGTCTTGGACTTTGCCAACGCTATCCTGCTTGGAAGATGACGGTTTTAGACAACTTGAGACGACGGGGAGCGGAATTGAATTTGCCTCGCCTCAAGCAAGCCGGGATTCGCTTTGTACATGGTGATATCCGAAATCCGCAAGATCTCGATGCTGCTCTGCTACAACCCGATTTAATTCTAGAGTGCTCTGCCGAGCCTTCGGTTTTGGCCGGCTATACGACGCCTGGCTATGTGCTGCAGACGAATTTGCTTGGCACGATCAACTGCCTAGAATTGGCTCGGCAAACGCAAGCCGATTTCATCTTTTTGTCGAGCAGTCGGGTCTATCCCATTGCTGCTCTCAATGCGTTGAAGTTGGCCGAGACCGCAACGCGTTTTGAATTGGAGGCGCAACAATCCTTACCTGGCGTATCGAGTCAGGGAATTTCAGAAGATTTTCCATTAACAGGAGTGCGCGGTTTGTATGGCACCACCAAACTTGCCTCAGAACTGCTCATCGCCGAGTATGCCGATGCCTACGGCCTGCGAACGCTGATTAATCGCTGTGGAGTGTTGACTGGCCCCTGGCAAATGGGCAAGGTCGATCAGGGCGTGTTCGCCTTGTGGGTGGCGTTGCATTACTTTCAGCAGCCGTTAACCTATATTGGTTATGGCGGCACCGGTAAACAGGTCAGAGACTTTTTGCACGTGGCGGATTTACTTGACTTAATCGACCGGCAAATTCACCTCCTAGACGAATTAACAGGCCAGGTCTTTAACGTCGGCGGTGGCGCTAGCAATACCCTTTCGCTTTGCGAAACGACGCAGCTTTGCCAGGAAATTACCGGCCACCAGGTGCCGATTACCCCTGTCTTGGAGAACCGCGCCGGTGATGTGCCGAGCTTCGTGACAGATGCCCGCAAGGTGATGCTTGCTACCGGGTGGCAGCCGCAAAGAGATGCGAGAACCACGCTTAGCGAAATTTATGCGTGGGTTGATCAGTATCAGCAACAAGTCCGTGATATTTTTCTGTAGAATATGATCACCTACGTACTGCGCAGCGCAATTGTGGATAGGGGGGCAAAAACCCTATCGTTAATTATGAAACCGACCCCTAAGGTTGGTGCTAAACGGGGCCTCATATGGTCAAGGTGTGCTGGGAGCGGCAAAACGCTGTTGATGGCGATGTAACCAGGTTTGGATCTGGGCTGTACGGATCGTATCTCCTGTGGCTTCGGCAACTTTGAGCGCCTGGCGGGCTGTTTCTGTCGCGGCAGGCCATTTGCCGGCGGCTCCATAGGCCACGGCTAGGGTGTAGAGGGTGGTGGGATCGCGGTTGTCTTTGGCGTGGCTGGCATATTTGGCCAGTCTGACAGCTTCAGTGATGTTGTGAGACGATGGTGTAGATTGGGAAAGCAGTAGCCAGGCCAGCTCATTCGCCGCTTGCGGCCAGTCCGGCCGTCGACGTAGCGTCTCACGGAAGGCGTTCGCTGCCTCCGCAAGCCGCCCTTTTTGTTGTAACAGCTTGGCGAGGTTGTAGGGGGCATGGGCAAACACTGGCGCCATCTCTGTGGCCTGGGAAAATAGGGTGATGGCTGCATCGATATTGCCTTGCCGCATGAGTGCGACGCCCAGGTTGTGGTGCGGCATCATCCAATCGGGTTGGAATTGGATCGCTTGTCTATAATGCTGAATAGCCCTATCAATCTTTCCCTGCTGGAGCAGGGCGCTTGCCAGGTTATTGTGCGCTTGCGGCCATGCAGGCTGTAGTTTGAGGGCTTGAGTGAAGTGGGCGATGGCGTCATTGACCTGTCCCTCGGCGTACAGGGCTTGGGCCAAATTATAATGGGCAACATGCGAAGTATGGTTAATCTGAAGTAGCTTCCGGTAGTGGAAAATCGCTTGTTTCGTCTTTCCCTGTTGTAAAAGCTTGGTGCCTAGATTGTTATGGGCGACATCACTGTTTGGATTGACGCGTAAGGTATGAGTGAATAAGGTCATCGTATTATGCCACACCGGCAGGTGATTCATACTGCGCCACCCGAGTAGCACGACAATGAGGCAGCTAAACACCCATACGCTCCGGTATTGTCCATTCTGCCGCACGATCCACCCGAGACCCAGGGCTGGTCCCAGCATGGCCAGATAGATATAGCGGTCGGCGACAGTGGAATCGTTTTGATATTCAAAGGGAATGAACCCTAGTACTGGTAAAAGGCAGATTATCAATATTCCTATGGCGACTGTCAGGCCCATTACATGGCGCCTGAACCACCACAGTCCGCCTCCTAGGGCGAGGGGCGCGAGTAGGGTGAGGTATCCCCAACCGTGCGCCAGGACCACCTGCGGCGTTCGCCCATAATGCACCGTCAACCCCGCTGGCCAGATGAGCTTGCCCAAGTAAAATGTCAGCGCATCGGCAGCGATCACAGGACGTGTCCATACGGGCGGAATGAAATGAACGTACAACTCGGGCTGGTGCATTTTTGTCAGCACTGCCCAAGCGATGGCGATAAGCATCCATCCGCCCAGTGGCCGCAGCGTTTGTGCGGGGGGATGTTTGAGCCAGACGATGGCCAGCAGGCCAGCTATCACGGGCACTGTCACTGCCGCCGGCTTTGCCATCAAGGCTAGTACGAAAGCGCCCGTTGCGAGTCCATAATGCAAGCGTTGCGGTTGTGGTGGCGCTTGCATATACGCCACAAACTGCCATATTGCCACCAGCGCCAGATAGCCACACAACACGTCTTTCATACCGCTTACCCAGGCCAACGATTCAATTTGCAGTGGATGCAGAGCAAACACCAAGGCGGCTACCGCGGCGGCGCTTACAGCTTGCCGATCAGGTTGACGACGCTCCCGATAGAACACCCGGAGTCCGATCTGATAGACGACCAAGACGCTACTCACATGCAACAGCAGGTTGAGCGCGTGAAACGGTTGGGCGGTTAATTGGCCAGGCATCAAGGTTTGGCTCAACCACACCAGGGCGCCCCATATCGTGTACGTCAACGGAATATATAACTGGGCATATGAGGTGGACCAAAACACCCACAGATGTTGCCAGGTCACGGGTTGGAAGTGCGGGTTGTCAAAGATGAACATGTTGTCATCCCAATCCACAAAATCAAAGTGCACCACCGGATAGAAGACGGTAACGGTGACGATGATCAAAGCCCAGCGCAGAAGGCTGCTCAATTGTATCCGGGAGGCATTGGTGGACGCCGTGTTTAATGAAGCCATGCGCTGCCTTTTGTATGTCGGATGCAGTGCCGATGGAAGCCGCTTATGATAGAACATACCCCAGGGCGGAATAGTCATGCCAGGTGTTTCTCTCTCTAAAACCGACCGGCTCTGCTACGCCAAACTGGCGGGGTAATGGTGGTACGCAGGACAGGGTCATGCAGTTCTCCTGGTCCGGATGAACGTTTAGTCGTTGCCTACTTTGACTCTGGGTTTGCGTTTATGTAGATCCCGCGGTAGGATGGGTAGTGTGCGCGGTTGCCCGACGACAAACCGTCACCTCCGGCGCACCACACCGGGACGACACTACCAGGCTGATCCGCGCTCACTCGGACTTTGGCCAAATGCCGTTGAGTCACTCTGTAGATGGAGATAAAAGATGCTCGAAGACAAGCCCAATATCGTCTTATCCAACCAGGAGTATAACGTCGTGGGCAAGCGGCCGATTCGCCACGATGGGGCCGAAAAAGTAACCGGACAGGCCCGCTACGGGGCCGATATCAGTCTGCCGGGTATGCTGTACGGCAAGATCCTGCGTAGCCCGCATGCCCACGCCCGCATCAAATCGATTGACACCCGCCATGCCGAAGAGATCCCAGGGGTTTATGCGGTGATCACCTCGGCTGCGTTAACGCAGCCGTCCGGCCGGGTCGTCGACCTCGCCGAAGGCGCCATCCATAATTTGGGGTTTATGTGCAACAACATCATGGCGGTAGACAAGGCGCTCTACAAAGGGCACGCGATTGCGGCAGTGGCGGCGACCAGCCCGTACATCGCGGAAGCGGCACTAGCCCTCATCGAGGTGGACTATGAGGTTCTGCCCGTGGTGGCCAACGCCCAGGACGCTATGAAGGACGGTGCGCCCCTGCTGCACGAGCGGCTCGCATCGCTGTCCAACCCGGCCCTGCGCCCAGGCGGCTACAAAGATGACGACGACACCAGCCCGGGGTCGAATATCTCCAATCACTTTGAGTTCCGTTTAGGCGATGTGGAGCAAGGCTTCCGGGAAGCCGATGTGATAGTGGAGAAGGAGACGTTTACGTCGCCGGTGCACCAGGGCTATATCGAGCCCCACACGGCCACGGCGCAATGGGGTAGCGATGGACGCCTCACCATCTGGTCCAGCAGTCAGGGCCAGTTTGCCGTGCGCGACATGACCGCTCGCTTCATGGGCGTACCGGTATCACAGATCAAAGCCATACCGATGGAGATCGGCGGTGGCTTCGGCGGCAAGACGATCGTATACGTCGAACCGGTGGCGGCAGCCCTAGCCCGGAAATCCGGCCGTGCGGTCAAGGTGACCATGTCCCGGACGGAAGTCTTCGAGGCTTCAGGGCCCACTTCCGGCACGCATATCCGCGTCAAGTTGGGCGCCACCAAAGCGGGGAAATTGGTCGCAGCAGAAGCCCATCTCATCTACGAAGCCGGCGCCTTTCCCGGCTCTCCGGCGTCACCCGGAAGCCAGTGCATGATGGCGGCTTACGACATCCCCAACGCCTGGATTGAGGCTTATGACGTGGTAGTCAACCGGCCCAAGGCGGCGGCCTACCGGGCGCCCGGCTCGCCAGCTTCAGCCTTTGCCATGGAGACGGCGATCGACGAGTTGTGCGAAAAGCTCGAGATGGATCCGCTGGACTTTCGCCTCCTCAACAGCGCCAAGGAAGGCACGCGGCGCGCCACCGGTCCGATTAATCCCAAAGTTGGTTTCGTGGAAACGCTGCAGGCCGCCAAGGACCACCCGCACTACACCGCCCCTCTTGAGGGTCCAAATCGGGGCCGCGGCGTGGCCCCGATTTGGTTCAATGGCACCGGCCCGTCCAGCGCTATTGCGATTGTCAATCCCGATGGCACGGTCAAACTGATCGAGGGCTCGCCCGACATTGGCGGCACCCGCACCTCGGTATCCCAAATGCTCGCCGAAGTGCTGGGGATTCCGGTTGAGGACGTCTATCCCTCGGTGGGCGACACGGACGCCATCGGTTTTACCTCAACCACCGGCGGCAGCAACACGACGTTCAAGACCGGCTGGGCGGCTCACGAGGCGGCGCAAGACATCGTGCGGCAAATGCGCCAGCGTGCGGCGAGGGTCTGGGAGTGCCCGGTGGAGGAGGTCAACTATCAGGACGGCGTCTTGACTCACGCCACGGATAGCGACAAAACGCTCACCTTCAAACAGGTCGCCACGCGCCAGAACATCACGGGCGGCCCGATTACCGGACGCGCCGGGGTCAACCCTAGCGGCCCGGGTCCATCCATCGGCACGCATATCGTGGATGTGGAAGTCGATCCGGATACCGGTAAGGTCACTATCCTACGCTATACGGCGGTGCAGGATGCGGGCAAGGCGATTCACCCCAGTTATGTGGAGGGGCAAATCCAGGGCGGTGTCGCGCAGGGCATCGGCTGGGCCCTTAACGAAGAGTATTACTTTAACGCCGAGGGTCATATGGTGAACGCCAGCTTCCTGGATTACCGCATGCCCACGTGCCTGGACCTGCCGATGATCGATACGGTCATTGTCGAGGTGGCCAACCCCACCCACCCCTTCGGCGTGCGGGGCGTGGGCGAAGTGCCGGTGGTGCCGCCCATGCCGGCGATTTCGAACGCCATTTACCGAGCCATTGGCGTTCGCATGAGTCAACTTCCAATGGCGCCAGGACGCGTCTTGGAGGCCCTGTGGGCAAACGGCAGCGCCAAACACAACGGTAGCACGTAAGGTCGGCCACGGATAGGCATTCCAGCGCGACCAGACCCTGCGGGTCGTAGGGGAGGACGCGATGCCACCATGAAACTTCGTTCATCGTCCAGCAGGTGCGATGGCGAAACGGACCCCAATGGGCACCGCGTTCTGTCCCTACCCACTCCTTCTTCCTTGACCCTTAGTGCATGGGCGAGAAGGAGGCAGGTATCAGCATCTTGGTCTCTTGCTTGACCATGGACTGCCGTCAGGAACTCTGAGGCGGCCACACACCGGCCTGGCGAGTCTCGCCTCTGATGCGGTCGCGTGCC
>JAPULM010000150.1 GCA_027294925.1 bacterium | reverse complement strand
CATCCACCAGCCGTTGCATGCCGGCAAAGCCGCCGATCGCGGCGGCAACCTCACTTGTGTCATCTGGCAGGGGGCGGCGTCAAAATTGATTACTGTTGATGGTAAGAAGCAGTGCTCAGGCGCTAATTTGCATGTGCTTTGGGATAGTAAAATCATTCGTCAGGCAACCGGTTTTTACCGTCCTGGCAACGCTATACGTTATGCTCGTAAGTTACGGCATTTGATGTCTGCGCTGCGTCAGGAAGAACCATTCATCAAAGCCTCCACGCCTGCCGCATGGCGGACGGTAGTGGAACGCTGGCATGCTGAAACGCAAGCTTTGATTCTGTCACATCATATTTATCCGCCTGGCAAAACAATTGATCGGTCTTATGTGCAGACCCATTATCAAACCATCCAACTCCAATTATTACGTGCCGCTGTACGGCTAGCGGCCGTACTACAGCGAACATTGAATCATACGCCATAACCGTCAATTCCGGCATACGCCATTCCTTACTTGTGGTCAGACAAAGCCTGTCGATTATCCGCCGACGATAGGTAAAATTTTGATAAATTCAATCCGTGCATCAGGTGACAAGGCGACGATGGCGTCGGCATCGTCAATGCGTTGGTTATCAATCACGATCATATAGTCACGCGCAGCAAATGCCTGCTGCGCGTGAGCGATTTCCGCTTCTACGGCGCTAGGCGCCAGAGCTTCTCGTGACCTGGCGCGGATGAGGACCGCCGGCAGGCAGTGCTCGCCGCTGAGGCCCGGTCGTTGCTTGGCCTGACATTCTGCCACCTCCTGGCGGATTTTTTGTGCGATCAGGTCGCGTAGCGGCAGAGCGTCCATCGGCAGTGTCAGGCAAAGCCGATCGGTGCGTTGGCCGCTGGGGAGGCCAAAAATAATGGTGGTGATGGTAATCTGCATAGGGGTTAGTTAGCAGATATCACGCGATAGAGACGCCAGCCCCAATGATGCAAGTTTTTCCGGCGTTGGCACGCCGTTGGCGTCCCAGCCGCGCAGCTCATAATAGGCATCGAGCATGGCATTGAGTTCATCAGGCGGACAATACATGCCCTGATGCAACCCATCCGGAACCGGCTCGTACATCACCCGATAAGGCAGAACGTCCTGACTACGATTAACGCCTTCCCGCACGTTAAATGCCCGTTCAAGATTCCAAATACGCTCGCCAATACGTTCAACATCATGCAAAGATAAATCCCAGCCGGTAACAACGTTGATCATGCGCGGATAATGCTCATTGAGCATGCTGCCAAAACCCCGCTCGCTCACAAAACGGCACTGGGTCAGCGAATCGCCCACGGCGGTAAAATGCTGACTCTTGATAGCAAATTCGGGTTTACCGTCTACCGTTGTATTGTCGTGGTCGGTACCGTATTGCAGTGTCGGCCGCGTATCGTGATGACTACCGCCCCGTGTGGCCGTGGCATAGCCGATGCTCATGCCTTTGAGGACGCGGGCAGAGTGCGCCGGCATTTCCAGACCCTTGACGGCATATAAATAATTGGCCGCATCACCGCCCAGTTGATCAGCGATACGCACCGAACCCTCAGCCAATAAATCGCCAAGACCGCGCCGATAGGCGGTGGCTTCAATGAGGTCGAGAATCATGTGATAATCACCAAAGGTGAGCGCCTGATCCGTGTGTTCGTCCGTCAACAGCCCCTTCTCGTAGCACTCGAACGCAAACGACAAGGTGACGCCCATGCTAATGGTATCCATACCAAGCTGATCACACAGCTCGTTTGCTTTCACAATAGATGCCTTGTGTGAATTGTCGAGCATCGATCCTAGGGCGAAAATGGTTTCGTATTCGGGCATCTTCCAACGTGTGCCGGCATATTCCCCGTCCTGCACATGAAAATCTTTGCCACAGGCGACTGGACACTTAAAGCAGGTCGTGTCTTTGTCAAAATACGCCTCCCGAAACGTCTCGCCAGAAATGGCGTCGGCTTTGTCATACGATTCGGTTTGTAGATTGCGCACCCCTAAGGCGCCAATTTTATTGACCATGTTGACTAAAATCGTCGTGCCGTACTGTTTCAGGGCAGCGGTGCCGACTTTGAGGTCCTCACGCGTATCTTTGAGCAACGCTTTGCCCGCTTGTGGGTCGGCCATGGTGGTTTTGCGGCTGCCGGTTACGGCAATGGCTTTAAGGTTTTTGGACCCCATCACGGCGCCGATCCCACCACGTCCAGCGACGCCGTCGCGGCTTTTATCCCAGGTGTGTACCGCACAGGCATAGCGCACTCGATTCTCCCCTGCCGGACCAATCGATAGAACCGCAACATCTTTCCCTTCCCGCGCCTGAATGGCATGGTTGGTTTGCTGCGTATACTGCCCCCAGAGGTCGCTTGCCGGTTTGATCTCCGCCCCTGCTTCATTGACCAGCAAATAGACGGGCTGCGACGCCTGGCCGGTAATGCTAATGGCTTCGAACCCGGCACGTTTCTCCATGACTGCAAACATGCCACCAAAGGTGCTGTCACAGAACAAGCCAGTCAGCGGCGATTTGGTGGCGACGCAACAGCGGGTGGCGCCGGGCACTAAGGTGTCGGTGGCCGGACCGACGGCGAATACCAACATATTGTCCGGCCCAAGAGGATCGATACCGGCTGCCAAATGGTCGTATAACAGCCGGACGGCAAAGCCATTGCCGCCGAGATAGGTTTGTGCAAATGTTTCGTCAAACGTTTCAATACTCGATTGACTCGTGCTGAGATTGACATGAAGTATACGCCCGTTGTACCCGTACATACGACCCTCCAAAATCTTTCCAATTCCCCCGTTCGGATAGCGTCATGCAGAGCAATCGTATCCGTTTCGTTAGTTATCTTACGTACAACACCACACAACAGAGGGTACAGATTAATCATACAATAATAGCCTGCGGATCTTGTTTCCTTAATTGCGCTGCGCAGCACGTTGGGCATTTTTGCAGAGCACTCAGCGTAAAGCAAGCCCATTCTCTACTACCCGTGGCCGTTCTAAATTGACCACGGGGCTGGAATAACATTGGAATCTGTACAGCTTGCGGAATGAGAAGATGGTAAAACCTCTCGCATGTCAAGGCCAGGAGACATCTTATAAAGATCGCAAAATCAGGTTTTTCCCCAAATTTAGAAGAGCTATGTTACAATAGAGGTTTTTAGGAAGACACGTAGGAAGACACGAGATTCAGTTGTAGAGGAAGCATAGCGTATGCTCAAGGCTGCCATTGTTGGCGCAACCGGTATTGTTGGACAACAATTTGTCCTGGCCTTGCAAGACCACCCCTGGTTTTCGATTGAGGCACTTGCCGCCTCTCGGCATTCGGCAGGACAACCGTATGGGATGGCATTGCGTGAGCAGGCGACTGGCGCCCTGCAATGGTATGCAGGGGCGCTCCCCGACAAAACAATTCTCGATCTGCCGGTGGAAGATGCTGAAACGCTTCAGGCGTCACGCTTTGATGTTGTGTTTACGGCAATTGAGTCGGCAGCGGCGAGGACGCTGGAACCACTGTATGCGAAACACAGCGCGGTGCTCAGCACCGCATCAGCCTTTCGTTACGAGGACGATGTGCCGGTGTTGATACCTGCGGTCAACGACAGCCATCTTGCCTTGCTGGATCAGCAACGTCAGCAGCGCGGGTGGCGAGGATTCATCACCCCCAATCCCAATTGCACAACCATGGGTCTGACGATTACCCTGGCCCCCATTGCGCAACACTTCGGCCTTGAATCCGTGGTGGTGACATCTATGCAAGCCGTTTCCGGCGCTGGTCGTAATGGTGGGGTACTAAGCCTCGATATCGTGGACAATCTAATCCCGTACATTCCGAACGAAGAGGAAAAGCTGCAGCGCGAGACCCGTAAAATTCTTGGCCGCTTAACCACTGCTGGTATTGAGGTAGCGGATTTTCGCATGAGCGCGACTTGTACCCGCATTCCAGTGATTGAGGGACATACCGAGAGTGTGTTGGTGATGACCCGTCGACAGGCTAGGATAACAGAGGTTAAGACTGCACTGCAATGTTTTGGCCAAGATTTTGTGCGAATGGGACTGCCATCGTCACCCAAGCAATTTATTGTGGTTCAAGATGACCCGTTTCGGCCACAGCCGCGACTAGACCGCGATACGGATAATGGCATGGCCACCACGGTGGGGCGTCTGCGGACCGATACCGCTTTTGACAATGGTCTGCAGTACCTCTTAGTATCGCATAACACGAAGATGGGCGCCGCCAAAGGGTCGGTTTTGACAGCCGAGCTGCTGGTGCACAAAGGCTATATTGGCTAGATCTGCGAGGTTTTGCGATGCCGCACTTTGACAAGCCCATACGCCGCCTCTAGGGCCGGGTTCGCGTAAGTTGTCGTTGATCTACCGTGTTCCACATGAAAGCACTGTTTGCATGCTTGAAAGCCCGTCCCCGTCTACTATTGGAGACGACCTATCGATTGCCCTGCTAATACATACGAAGGCTCATCGCAAATGCGGTGAGCCGCGGCGCTGTTTGGCCCAATTGGAGAGTTGATGTTTAGCAAAATTCACCATGTAGGTATCGTGGTACGCGATATTGAAGCCGCGTATGGATTTTATCGTGATACCTTATCATTACCTGTACACAAAGAGGATATTATCCAAGACCAAGGTGTCAAGGCAGCCTTGTTAGCGATTGGGGAAAGTGAAATCGAATTGCTCGAACCTATCGCCGCAGGAACCGGTGTGGCTCGTTTTCTTGAGCAGCGTGGCGAAGGCCTGCATCATCTTTGTTTTGCGACGCATGACGTCGCTGCGGCCTTGGCAACGGCTAAGGCCAGAGATATTCCGGTCATTGATCAGCAGCCCCGTGTAGGGCTAGCAGGGATGATCTGCTTCCTGCACCCCAAGGCCAGCCACGGCGTTTTGATTGAATTTGCCCAACCACCCGGAGATGAATTGTGAGGCATTTGTATACCAAGCCGACATCAAACGGCCCATGCTCCGATTCTCCTGTTTTTCTCGATGCAGGCACTTTAATCAATTGCCGCCGGCAGGAAAATCGGATGTACCAGTAAAGGTTTAGACTATGAAAAAGAAGATGCTGATCAACGTCGCGGACGAAGAAGAAAGCCGCGTCGCGATCGTCGAGGATGGCACGCTCGAAGAATTCACCATAGAGGTTTCTAGTCGAGAACAAATTAAAGGCAATATTTACAACGGTATTGTGGTGAAAGTAGAGCCTAGCCTGCAAGCTGCGTTTATCGACTACGGCGGTAGACGACATGGTTTTTTGCCGATGGGTGAAATTCATGAGAATTGGCACAGCGAGGAGTCGCGCAGTGGCGATCGTGAGAGACGTCCACGCATCCAGGACGCTCTGAAACGTAACCAGAAAATTTTGCTGCAGGTAACCAAAGAAGAGATGGGCAACAAAGGCGCTAGCCTGAGTACCTATATTTCGCTTCCCGGCCGTTATCTCGTTTTGATGCCGGCGTCTGGCACTACCGGCGGCGTCTCCCGTAAGATCGAAGATGAAGAGGAACGGAAAAAACTCAAGGACGTAATTACGCAGCTGAATCCACCGTCTGACATGGGAATCATCGTCCGTACGGCTGGATTGAATCGGAATAAAACCGAACTGCAGCGTGATTTTACCTACCTGCAACGTCTGTGGACCAGCATTCATGAAAAGAGTCAGGAGTCGCCGGCTCCAGCCTTGATCTATCAAGAACACGATCTCGTGCTACGTTCGATTCGGGATTATTTCACCCCTGACATTCAGGAAGTGCTGATTGATCACCGCGAGGTTTACCTCCGGGCGCGGGATTTCTTTCAGGCCGTGATGCCTCGCTATCAGGGGCGTGTCAAGCTATACCGAGAAAGGAAGCCGCTGTTTGCCAAGTACCAACTTGAGGAACAAATCGAGGCTATTTACACCCATAAGGTAGAGTTAAAATCCGGCGGTTCGATTGTCATCGATCCCACCGAGGCGCTAGTTTCTATCGATGTCAACTCGGGACGGGCCACAAAAGAAAAGGGCATCGAGGAAACGGCGTTTAAAACCAATTTAGAAGCAGCGCAGGAGGTCGCACGCCAACTTCGGCTACGTGACTTGGGCGGCTTGATCGTGGTGGATTTCATCGATATGCGTACCCTCAAGCATATTCAAGAAGTCGAGAAGGCGCTGCGGCAAGCTGTAAAACGTGACAAAGCACGCACCCAGCTATCTCGGATTTCCCAATTTGGCCTGCTCGAGCTATCACGCCAGCGCCTTAAGCCAACAATTATAGAAGGGAACTACCTGCAGTGTCCGCACTGTGAAGGTAGTGGCTTGATTAAGTCTGCCATTTCATTGGCCCTCTTAGTCCTACGCCGTATTCGCACTGAGGCAGCGCGGGAAAATCTGGAGAGTGTGAACGCGGTGCTACCGATGGAAACGGCTGCCTATCTATTAAATCAAAAACGTAAAGAACTCTTCCAACTTGAAGAAGATTACCGCATCACCATCAATGTAACCGGGAACCTCGCCACACACCACAATGAGTATAACCTGGAGTTTAAGCGGCGTGAGATTGCAGAGGAGGCCTCAGTTGCAGCTGAGAGAGGCGTGAGCCGAGAGAGCACTGAGGCTGCGAGAGCGCCTCGTAGCCGCCGTGAAGTAAAGACACCTGAAGTCGTTCCGGTTAAGCCTGCGATGACAGCAAGCGATATGCCCACTGACAGTTTCAGGGCGCCAAAATCAAACGATGCCGCGTTACCTCGCGCCATTTCCAGAGGACGGATTTTCTGGCGCCTGGTGGCGGCCTCGCGCCATGCCGAGATAGCGCGGGGCAGGCCTCGTTCACGCGGCGGCGCCGGGCATTCCCGATCCGGTCGGAATTCCTCGGGTCGTTTTGGACGACGCACGCGAACCTGGTGGCGGCGCCGGACACAGACGACCCCGCCATCTGACGCCAGCCCCCCGGCCGAGGCGCCGAGGGTCAATGAAAATCTCGGCTAGTCATCCTCATTAAATGCGATATAGTTCGAGCAAGCGGCGAGCGATGACCATGCGTTGGATCTCATTTGTTCCTTCGCCTACACTGAGAAGTTTGGCGTCGCGGTAATAGCGTTCAACGGCAAAATCTTCTGTATAGCCGTAACCGCCGTGAATTTGGATACCTTCAGAAGCGGCTTTTTCGCAGATTTCTGAGGCAAACAGCTTGGCCATGCCGGCTTCTAGATCGCAACGTTCGCCACGATCTTTTTTAGCCGCAGCCTGGTAGGTGAGTAAACGCGCCGCCTCAATCTGGGTCGCCATATCGACAAGCTTGAATTGAATCGCTTGAAAGTTGGCGATAGGCTGCCCGAATTGCCTGCGTTGTTGGGCATAGCGTATCGAATCTTCAAAGGCCGCACGCGCCATTCCAACACCGCGTGCGGCAATGTTAATGCGGCCTACTTCTAAAGCCGACATGACGTATTTGAAGCCGCTACCTTCCTCACCCACCAGACAATCCTGCGGCAAACGGCAGTTTTCCAGAATCACTTCGCAAGTACGTACGCCTTTGTAGCCGAGCTTTTTGATTTGCCGTCCAATACGGAAACCGGAATGACTCTTGTCCAGTAAAAATGCACTGATACCG
>JAPULM010000015.1 GCA_027294925.1 bacterium | reverse complement strand
AGTGAGAGACTTCTGGAGTCACTCGATACCGTAGGAACTGGGCATGGACTTTTATCAGGTAGTCGATCAGGTTATAGACCTACTCCGTAGCCGAGGTCGAGTGACCTATGGAGCCCTGAAGCTCCAGTTCAATCTTGGGGACAATCAACTGGAGGTTCTCAAAGACGAACTTATCTACGCCCAACAACTGGCAGTCGATGAAGATAACCGCGTCTTGGTCTGGACTGGCGGCATTGAAGAGACAGCCGTATCAGTCCCTCAACCTACTCAGACAACACAACAGCCCATTGTACAGCAAGACCAACCCACCAAAGCCGAACCGCCATCACCCGAACCTTCTACCCCCGACGCCGAACGCCGCCAGCTCACCGTGATGTTCTGCGACCTGTCTGATTCCACCCGCCTCTCCGGCCAACTTGACCCCGAGGACCTGCGTGACGTCATACGCGCCTACCAGTCCACCAGCGCCGAGGTGATCGAACGCTACGATGGTTATATCGCCCAACACCTCGGCGATGGCCTGATGGTCTATTTCGGCTGGCCACAGGCGCATGAGGATGACGCACAACGGGCTGTACATGCGGGATTGGGCATTCTTGAGGCGATGCAAGCACTCAATGTCCGTCTGGAACAGGAGAAAGAGATTCGCCTGGCGGTACGGATTGGGATTCATACGGGGCTGGTGGTTGTGGGCGAGATCGGCAAAGGGGCCAGTCAGGAACACCTGGCACTGGGGGAGACGCCGAACATTGCGTCGCGCATCGAAGGCATTGCAGAGCTTGATACGGTGGCCATCAGTGCTGATACCTATCACTTGGTACAGGGATACTTCGTTTGCGAGGACTTGGGGCAACCCGCATTAAAAGGCGTCAGCGACCTACAGCAGGTGTATCGCGTCGTGGGTATCAGTGGCGCGCAGAGTCGCCTTGACGTGGGTGCGACCAGAGGGCTGACGCCATTAGTAGGACGAGAACAAGAAGTCGGGTTGCTTCTTGAACGGTGGACGCAGGTCAAAGACGGTCAGGGGCAGGTGGTGCTACTTAGTGGCGAGGCAGGGATCGGGAAGTCCCGGCTCATACAAGTTTTGAAAGACCACGTCGCAGACGAACCCCATACCCGTTTGGAATGTCGGAGTTCGCCGTACTATGAGAACACGGCGTTGTATCCCATTACGGATATGCTGCAACGCCTGCTCCAGTGGCAACAGGACGATACCCCTGAGCAGCGCCTGGCGACACTCGAATATGAACTCAGCCAGTACCGGCTGGTGGTGGAAGACGCCGTACCGTTATTCGCCACCTTGCTATCGCTTCCCCTACCTGAAGATCGCTACCCAACACTGGCTTTGTCACCGCAGCGGCAACGCCAAAAGACTCTCGAAACGATCGTGGGGATGCTGCTGGAACGCTCAGAGCAACAACCCGTGTTGTTCATCCTGGAAGATTTGCACTGGACCGACCCGTCGACGCTGGAAGTCCTCGACCTCCTGATCGAGCAGACGCCGACTGCTTCTATTTTAACTCTATTGACGTGTCGGCCTACTTTCCAACCACGTTGGGGGTTACGGACGCATCTCACGCCGATTGCACTCAATCGCCTCACGCGCACCCAGATTGAGGACATGGCTGAACGTGTTGCAGGTGGGAAACGTCTACCAGGCGACGTGCTGCAACAGATTGTTGAGAAGACAGATGGTGTGCCACTATTCGTGGAAGAGATGACCAAGGCTGTGTTGGAGTCGGGCCTATTGCAAGAAGTCCATGGTCAGTATGAGGCTGTAAGTTCCTTATCGTCATTATCTATTCCTGCGACATTGCAAGATTCTCTCATGGCTCGCCTGGACCACCTGGTAACCGCTAAAGCCGTGGCTCAATATGCGTCGGTCATTGGTCGGCAATTTTCCTATACGTTGCTTCAGGCGGTGTCGCAACTGGACGAGGCGATGTTGCAACATGAGCTAGGAAGGCTCGTTGAAGCGGAACTGGTCTACCAAAGAGGGCTTGCGCTACAGGCAACGTATACCTTCAAGCATGCCCTTGTCCAGGACGCCGCCTATCAGTCACTACTCAAGAGTACGCGGCAACAGTATCATCAACGGATTGCGCAGGTATTGCAGGAGCGGTTCCCTGAGATGGCTGAGACGCAACCCGAGTTGTTGGCACATCACTTCACAGAGGCAGGTCTCAGTGATCAAGGGATCACCTACTGGCAGCGGGCAGGCCAGCGAGCCGGAGAACGTTCGGCCAATACGGAAGCCATCACCCATCTGAGCAGAGGGCTGGAGATGCTTCAGTCGCTTTCGGATACCCCCGAACGTGCCGAGCGTGAGCTGGAGTTCCACATGACGCTCGGTCCAGCCCTGATTGCCATCAAGGGCTACGGTGCTCCGGAAGTCGAACACGCTTATGCCCGAGCCCGCGAACTCTGCCGACAGGTGGGTGACACCCCGCAACTCTTCCCGGTCCTGTCGGGACTCGCCATCTACTACGTCGCACGGGAAGAACTCTATACCACACTGGAGCTGGTCGAGCAGTACCTCCACCTCGCGCAACGTCAGCCCGATGTAGTGCCTTTCCTAAGGGCTCACACGATGCTGGGCAGAACCTTGTTATTGCTTGGCGAGATGACCCAGGCCCACACACACCTCGAACAAGCAATGGCCCTATACGATCCTCAGCAGCACCGTGATCTGCTTCTGTCCGGACAGAACGCCGGGGTGACGTGCCTCACTTATATGGCCTGGACTCTGTGGATGTTTGGCTATTCGGATCAGGCCCTGGCGAAAAATGACGAGATTCTCGCTCTCGCCCGAGGCCTTACCCACCCCTTTAGTCTGGCGCGGGCTCAAGCGAGCATGGCCATGTGGCACCAGTTTCGCCGGCAAAAGCAGACCGTCCAGGCATACGCAGAGGCCCTCATTGCGCTGTCGACTGAGCATGAATTCGTCCAGTACCTGGCAGCGGGAATGATCCTGCGTGGGTGGGCGTTGGCTGCTCAGGGACAAGTCGCCGAAGGCATTGACCAGATTCGCCGGGGTATGGCCGGCTGGAGAGACACCGGCGCCGAGCTATTCCGCCCGTATTGGCTGGCCCTGCTCGTCGAGGCACATACGAGCATGGGACAGACCGAGGAAAGGCTTGCCATGCTGACTGAGGCACTGGCAACTGCAGAGCGCACTGGCGAGCGCTGGTGGGCAGCAGAATTACATCGCCTCAAAGGTGAATTGCTGCTGTCGCAATCATCGGAGCATCGCGTCGAGGCAGAAGGCTGTTTTCATCAGGCCCTCGACATCGCCCGTTCCCAACAAGCCAAATCACTGGAACTGCGCGCCGCCACCAGCCTGGCTCGCCTGTGGCAGCAGCAGGGCAAGCGCCAGGACGCCCACGACCTGCTCGCCCCGGTGTACGGGTGGTTTACTGAGGGGTTTGACACGGCGGATTTGCAGGATGCCAAGGCTCTGCTCGATGAGTTGGCACGGTCTGGACATGCGGCTCAGGAGAGAGTAGGGTTGCGGCTCAGGGGTTTCTCTGGGCAAGGACCTGGAGACGGCCCGTTCGAAAAAGGTGGGGGGAGCGAGGCAGCGCGGTAGCGGGGCGGTCTCGACCCCACTGCTGGGAGCGTAGGCACGCAGATCTTGGACGGCTCGATCGTCGCGATCGAGTGCCAGTCTCGGTTCGATTGCCGTTACGCCGCAAGCACTGGAAAGGAGCACGCCATGTCGGTCGAGTTTTGGACAATGGGCGCCGGACGCCCGAGCAGCAGCGATCCCGCCGTCTTCAGCGGCATGCGCCAGGCCGTCCGTGCCGAAGAGATCGGCTACGACGGCATCGTCTATGTCGA
>JAPULM010000149.1 GCA_027294925.1 bacterium | reverse complement strand
GTAAAACGCCTTTAGTCTCGATACGCGCCGTATGCGACGGCGGACAGCGGGCAGAGAAGGCGGGGCAAGAGGGCCTGGTGCGACTCTTTTCTTCTGTGTGGGATCGTGGGACAGAGGTGCGCAGTGCTGGGGAAATCGAGCGTGAGATCGATCGCCTTGGAGCGATTGTTACGGGAGTAAGTGAGCGGGATACGATACAACTTGGCGCTCGCTTTCTGAAAGAAACCTTTTCTGATGGATTAGACCTCTTTTTTGACCTCTTGACAGCGCCGGTTTGTCCGCCTCAAGAGGTGACGCGTGAGCGAACGGATCAACTGCGAGAGTTAGACAGTCTAAAGGAAAACCGATTCAGTTATGCCTTTCAACATTTTTTACAGATATTTTACGGCACCCATCCGTACAATCACTTGTCTCTGGGTTTGCAGGACGGGTTGGCTGCGATCAGCCGAGATGACCTTCTGGCATTTCATCATGCGTCATTACAACCAGAGCGGATGGTGTTTGCCGTGGTCGGGGATATTGAAACAGAAGAAGTCTTAGACCTCTTTAGGCGTCTGGCCCCACCGACCTTGATGGAGGCCCGGCCCACCGTTGTACAAGTAGGCCCTGCATTGCCGGAGCGCCACGAGATGGCGGAGCAGATAATCGACTTGCCTGGTCAGCAGACCCATATTGTGTGGGGGTTCCCCACGGTGACCTTAAGACACCCAGACCGCTACGCCTTGCGCGTGCTTGATACGATTTTGGGAGGCCAGGGAGGGCGGTTATTTGTGGAGCTGCGTGACAAAAAAAGTTTAGCATATACAGTAACTTCTTTTGATGCTTATCCTGTTGAGCAAGGATTTTTTGCGCTTTATATTGCCTGCACGCCAGATAAGGAACAAGAGGCGATTGAAGAATTCGAACGTATTATCCACGACGTGCAGCATACTGGTGTGAGCTTAGATGAACTCAATCGGGCTAAGACCTATCTGGAAGGGGTGGTGGATATTGGCCTACAAAGTAGTAGTCAACGAACGGCGGTGTACGGCATGGGCGAGCTGCATAGCGGCGGCTGGAACGCCTATCAGGACTATGTCCGGGTCGTGCAGCAGATGACGGTCGACGAGGTGCAAAGCGCCGCCCAAACTTATCTCAATCCATTACAGTCGGTTCGGATTATTCTACGTGCAACGTAATCTGCCTACGTTGAGGGCTATCACAATGGCTTGTCCGCTTCAATGAGCAATCGGCTTTAATGCCGCTCATTGCCGATGGTGAAGGCCAGAATTATGTCCAACCCCGTTTTGCCCTTCGGCATACTTCTGAGGCGTATTGGTGATATCTGAGGGAACCTAGTTCGCAGTTCGAGCAGATACTTGCAAATGATAGTTGGGCCTGTTACTCTACCTGCCCCATGCATCGGATGTGAGCACTGGTTTGGCCCAATAATTATTTGTTCTCGTGCGTGTATGAAGCGAAGTGTACCAACATGAGCAAATCAAAAAAGATGTCACCCTCCAAGGAGCAAGAGATTATCAGCGTTGCCGCACGTTTGTTCAAAGAGAAAGGTTACCGTGCGACAACCCTAGAGGATATTGCGGCGGATGTTGGGATGTTAAAAGGCAGCCTCTACTACTACATAAAAAGTAAGGAGGAACTGTTATATTTGATTGTGCGCGATCCTATACGTCAAGCTTACAACAAACTTGACGAAATTGTCAGTTCAGATGCCCCCATCGTATCCAAAATTGCTCAGGCAATTACCAATCACATTGAAAGTTTCCACGAGCATTATCCTCATATCGCAGTTTACCTGCACGACTATCACCACCTGATGCAGCAATTGCAAAAAAACGCTATTGAGACACCAAAACACTATCAGCGTCTTTGGGCTGTCTTACTCCAGCAAGGTGTTGAGAGTGGAATTTTACGTGACGATCTTAACGTGAAAGTAACGGGCTATGCGATTTTAGGTATGTGCAATTGGGTATACCGTTGGTATAACCCGAATGGTACGCTCTCAGCGCAAGAAATTGCAGAAGTTTTCACCAAGCTTATCTTGGAAGGGTTGACTGTTGCCTCAGATGATACGGCATGACCCTAGGTCTTGCATCGTTTGTCCGCCAACCGGCGCTTGTACATTTTGACCAACCATCGAGGCTAACCAGCACGGCGTTTTCGGTCTTCCCGCCACTCCGCAAGCTGTTTTCCCATGCCCAAATCTTTGGCAAGCTTACGCCGTCGTGCCGATAACGTGCGTGCACTCAACGCCTGCGTCATCCGTATACCATGTTTTTGTTTGTATTCTCGTGGGGTGAGACCATGCAGGGCCAAGTGACGATTGGAAAGGAGTTTGAAAGCTTTACCGCATTCAAGGCAAATGACCTGAGTGCGCTGGATCGAGGATTGCGGATCACGATAGATGGCTTCATCAAGTTCTGAACCGTTTCCCATATGTTGTATATCTTTTAGCGTCTGAAAAACTTTACGCAAACTATCTGCAATATCATCAGGGGAAAGCCGTGAATGGCTAGCTTGTGCAGTCACAATTTCAGCAGACATTTCTACCAACGATTTCGACATTTTTTGTCTCCTCTCCCACTTTTTACACTACCTAAAAAGAAACAAGGGCTCATGAAAGTAGATTATTTCATAATTAATGCCAAAGTCAAGCTTTTTCTGTCAGAAAAAATATAGGTCGACTGCAATAATAATAGAATGGTTGTGGAAATTTATATAATACTCATAATATCTGGAACGTCTGTTGGGTTTGAAGACAAAAGGCCGTTAACTTACCATAACCCATGGCTTCGAAACATGCTCCGGTGTCGATTCCCACTTTATCATGATGACGGAAGGTGTCATGGAAGGGTGTGTGGCCAAAGAGAACGCATTTGCCTAATCCGTGTGAGTTGCGTAGAAAGGGGGCACGGATGCGTAGGAGATCATTCTCGTGTTGTTGTTTGAGAGGAATGCCAGGTCGTACCCCTGCATGCACAGCTATGTAATCCTCATCGGTCCAGAAGAGCTGAAGATCGATGAGGAATGAGAGGTGTTCCGGGGGGATGTTTTCAATCAGTCGTTCTTCGTAAGGGTCTTGTAGGTTGGGATGGTAGCTGTGGAGGGTTGAGATACCGCCTCCGGCGAAAAAAGGCTCTTTGAGCCAATAGTTGGAGCCGGCGCCAGATGCACAGGCTTGAATATAAGTTAAAAAGTTGTCTTCATGGTTGCCCATTAGAAAGATGTTCGAGGCATTAGTGTGTTTGAGCTCGATCATTAAATCAATGACCCCCTTGCTCTCTGGACCACGATCAATATAGTCGCCCAGGAAGATCAGGCGATCGACAGTTGGATCATAGCTCAATTTGTCAATTAAACGTTCAACCTTATCCCGGTAACCGTGAATATCACCAATTGCATAATCCATTCAAAATCCTAACCTGCATACGATGTGCTGCGCGCCTATGTTTTTAACGGAAAGGCTGTTTGAACCTAACGAATTAGACATTAGGAGTCAAGCCGTCGTAACGATCGATTGTCTTGACGAAACATCTCGGTATACGATGTCTCGTTCTCCTGCTTTGGTAGGATAGGGCGCCAAGATCAAGTTGTGACAACCATAAATTGTAACCCGAGAAGAGGACATCCAGATGGCATTCACGTTCAATGATATCATTTATCACAAATCTGATGCGGTTGCTCGTATCACGATTAACCGACCGGAAACCTATAATGCCTTTACGGACATCACATTGCGTGAAATGAACCAAGCGCTTGATGACGCGGGCTCGGATGGCGACATCGGCGTGGTGGTAATCACTGGCAGTGGACGCAATGCCTTTTGCTCCGGAGGCGATGTGTTTTGGGAGTCGCAGGGCGGATTAGAGCGAATTCCTTTCAATATTAACGACCGTATTGGCCAATGTCCCAAGCCGGTGATTGCCCGAGTCAATGGCTATGCGGTCGGAGCCGGTAATCATATGGCCTATCATTGT
Source organism: bacterium (assembly GCA_027294925.1). The sequence continues at coordinate 1,487 of JAPULM010000149.1, read as the reverse complement.
GATTTTACCATTGCTGCCGAACATGCTATTTTTGGTCAAAATGGTGCACGGGTAGGGAGTCCTGCCAGTGGCGAGACGGTTAGTTTTTTGTCGCATGTAGTAGGGCATAAGCGAGCCCGGGAAATGTGGTTTTTGTGCCGCCGCTACACCGCCCAACAAGCTTACGAGTGGGGACTGGCGAACGCGGTTGTCCCCTATGGGCGTCTGGATGAAGAAGTTAATCGCTGGTGCCGCGATTTATTAGCCTTGAGCCCAACTTGTTTAAAGGTTTTGAAAGCCTCTTTTGAGGCCGAAGCTGATTACCTGCGAGGCTCTGGCGATCGTATACGACGTATGGTTGCCCCCAATTATTACCGCACCGGGGAGCAGCAAGAAGGGGCCGCAGCTTTTCTAGAGCGTCGGCCACCTGATTTTTCACCATGGCGTTAAGGTGCCATAATGGAGTAGCCGCCATCAACCGGTAGGACGACGCCGGTTACAAAATCTGAGGCTTTACTGGCCAAGAATACGGCCGCGCCAGCCAAGTCTTCGGGTTGTCCCCAGCGCCTCTGAGGGGTTCGTGCCAAAACCCGCTCATGTAAATCCGGTAAGTCTTGTATGGCGCGATGGGTTAGGTCTGTGTAAAGCCAGCCGGGCAGGATCGCATTTACTTGGATGTTGTCCTTTGCCCAGGCCACCGCGAGGCTTTTGGTGAGTTGTACAACGCCGCCTTTGCTGGCAGCATAGGCTAGGACATGGCTGCCGCCAAAGATTGAAAACATAGACCCATTGTTAATAATTTTTCCGCCGCCATTTTGAACCATTGCTTGGTAGGCGGCCTGTGAACAAAGAAACGCACTTTTGAGATTGGTATCGATCACCGTTTGCCAATCTGACTGCGAAAGTTCTTCAGGCGGTTTGCGGATGTTGGTTCCAGCATTGTTAATTAAAATGTCAAGACGGTTGAAGGTGTCAACGGTTTGGGCCACCAGGGCTTTAACGTCAGCCTCCAGGCAGACGTCAACTTTGGCTTCAAGAGTTTGTATGCCGTAGAGGTTGCGGAGCTCAGCTGCGGTTGTGGCTGTTTTTTCCTTATTGCGGGCTGCGATGACGATGTTGGCACCGGCGGCAGCTAAGCCTTGTGCCATGCCGCGTCCAAGACCACCATTGCCACCCGTGATAATAGCGACTTTCCCTTTAAGACTGAATAATTCCATGTTGGTTTTCCTCTGTGCTAAGGTTGTCGGGGCAAATTCTTTCTTGACAACAGCGCCGTCCTTGCATAGATCCTTTAGAGAGAATTCGCCGTCTTCGGTGCAAGAGTAGATACGTGACGAGACGATAGCGCATGCGCGGTGGGAGATACAGGGTATGTTGACAGGCGAGATTGATGGTTATTTGACTTATTACGACATCGATGACTTCACCGACCCATGGAAAGAACCCGAGATGGTGTTGTTCTACCATGGCCTGGGGCGGAATGTGGATGTCTGGTATGGTTGGGTGCC
>JAPULM010000148.1 GCA_027294925.1 bacterium | reverse complement strand
AGTTTGGCTTTGCCACCACCGCATTGGTGGCGATGGGTTGTATTATGATGCGGGTTTGCCATCTGGATACCTGTCCGGTTGGGGTGGCAACGCAAAACCCTGAATTGCGCAAGAAATTTACCGGCGATCCGGCATATGTGGTTAATTTTATGAAGTTTATCGCCCGGGAGATGCGCGAGATTATGGCCCAGCTCGGTTTCCGTACGATTAATGAGATGGTTGGGCGTACCGATAAACTCGAGGTGCGCCAGGCCGTTGATCATTGGCAGGCCAAAGGACTCGATTATTCCAAGATACTCTACCAGCCCGAGGTTGGGCCGGAAATTGGCAGATACTGCCAGATTGCCCAGGACCACGGCCTGGAAAATGCGCTTGATAACCAAGTGTTGCTTGATCTGGCTGAACCCGCCTTGGAACGTCGTGAGAAGGTTCACGCCACACTGCCTATCCGTAATATTAACCGTGTTGTCGGTACCATCTTGGGCAGTGAAGTGACCCGACGTTTTGGTCCCGAAGCATTACCTGAGGACACCATTCATCTACATTTCCAAGGATCGGCCGGGCAAAGCTTTGGCGCCTTTGTCCCGTCTGGTATGACCCTAGAGCTGGAAGGCGATGCGAATGATTATTTCGGCAAGGGCTTGTCGGGCGGCAAGTTGGTGCTTTATCCCCCGCAAGGCTCAACCTTTTTGCCGGAAGCGAACATTATTGTAGGTAATGTGGCATTATACGGCGCCACGAGTGGCGAGGTCTACATCAGGGGGATGGCAGGCGAGCGCTTCTGTGTGCGCAACAGCGGCGTGCAGGCGGTGGTCGAGGCGGTTGGCGATCACGGCTGCGAGTACATGACCGGCGGACGGGTTGTGGTGCTTGGCCCCACCGGCCGCAATTTTGCCGCAGGGATGTCTGGCGGTATTGCCTATGTGCTGAACGAAAACGGCGATTTTCACCATCATTGCAATCTACAAACGGTTTCCCTTGAGCTGCTTGAAGAAGAAGAGATACAGGAGATCGAAGGGATGATCCGGCGTCATGCTGAATACACCGATAGCGATCGGGCGTGGAAGATGCTGGCTTTGTGGGAAAAGACCGTGTTGAAATTCGTTAAGGTGATGCCAAAGGACTACCGGCGCATGATCGAAGCCATCAGACATGCTGAGAAAGAAGGCAAGGTGGGCGATGCCGCAGTTATGGCTGCGTTTGAGGCAAACAAAAATGATCAAGCTCGGGTTAGCGGTAACTGAGGTGGGATAACGCAACGCAAGGTCGAGCTTGGTTTGATTCATTGAGGGAGTTGTAGTGGGTAAACCGACAGGATTTATGGAGTATCAGCGTGAGCTACCTGTAGATCGATCCCCTGAGCAGCGAGTAGGCGATTGGCAGGAATTCCATCAGCATTTCCCAGAGGAAAGATTGCAAAATCAGGCCGGCCGTTGTATGGACTGCGGCGTGCCGTTTTGTCATACCGGCATGCTGATTAGCGGTATGGCCTCGGGTTGTCCAATCAATAATCTCATACCGGAATGGAACGATCTCATCTATCGTGGGCTTTGGCAAGAGGCTTTGGATCGTTTGCACAAGACCAACAATTTTCCTGAGTTCACCGGACGGGTTTGCCCGGCTCCCTGTGAGGGGTCGTGTGTATTAGGCATTACCAGTCCGCCGGTTACCATTAAGAATATTGAATGTACGATCATTGACAAAGGGTTCGCCGAGGGCTGGGTGGTGGCGGCGCCACCACCTAAGCGCAGCGGTAAAAAAGTGGCGGTGGTCGGGTCCGGGCCGTCGGGGTTGGCTTGTGCTGCTCAGCTCAATCGAGCTGGGCATGCGGTAACGGTGTATGAGCGTGCGGATCGTGTGGGGGGCTTGCTGATGTATGGTATCCCTAATATGAAACTCGATAAGTCGACGGTTCAGCGCCGTGTTGATTTGATGGCTCAAGAAGGGGTAACCTTCGTCACCCATACAGAGATCGGCAAGGACCTGCCGGTAACCAAGTTGCAGGACGAGTTTGATGCGATCGTGCTCTGTTGTGGCGCTACCAAGCCGCGTGATTTGCCGATTCCTGGCCGCGACCTCAAGGGCATCCACTTTGCGATGGAATTTTTGCACGCCAACACAAAGAGCTGGTTAGATTCTAATCATGCCGATGGTCACTATATGTCCGCTGCTGATAAACGTGTTATCGTTATCGGCGGGGGTGATACCGGCACGGACTGTGTGGGTACGTCTTTGCGCCACCAGTGTAAGCGTCTTGAGCAGTTTGAAATTTTACCGCGTCCGCCGGATACGCGGCAGCCTGATAACCCTTGGCCCGAGTGGCCTAAGATTTATCAAGTTGATTATGGGCAGCAAGAGGCGGCGGACCGCTTTGGCAGTGATCCGCGTACCTTCGAGATTATGACCGAAAAATTCGTCGGTGATGCACAGGGACATGTCAAAGCGCTCCATACGGTGAATATCGAATGGGTGCATGGGGACAATGGTCGACCCTTTCCACGGAAAATACCCGAAACCGAAAAGGTTTGGCCGGCCGATTTGGTGCTGCTGGCTCTGGGTTTCCTCGGTCCGCAGGACACCATTATCGAACAACTCAGCCTCGAACGGGATGAGCGTTCTAATGTCAACGCGCAGCACGAAAAGTATGTCACGAGTGTCGAGGGTGTATTTGCCGCCGGTGATATGCGGCGCGGCCAAAGTTTGGTCGTCTGGGCGATCAATGAGGGGCGTGGTGCAGCACGGGAATGCGACCGTTATCTGATGGGAACAACGCTCCTGCCCTGAGGTTCATAAGCACGGGCGCCACCGCGCATCGCCCGACATCATTCTGAGCGTCCGGCTACCTTTAAAAGCAATGAGTTCCATCTCGGAGCGGGGGAATTTCACGCCGACATGCGGGCTGAAGTCCGGGAGCGCTTCCCAACGTCAGATCCTTGAACACTAATGAGCCTCAACCCTGCCAACTGGCCGGGCAATTGTGGTACGCAGGACCTAGGGAGGGAGCAGACATGCAAAGGGCAAAGATTTTGTCTACTGGCATGTATGTGCCGGATTTTGTAGTTACCAATGAGATGCTGGCGCAGGTGATGGACACCAGTGACGAGTGGATTGTGCAGCGTACCGGCATCAAAGAGCGTCGGGTTATTCCGGACACCTACAGAATGTTAAAACAGTTGGCCCAGGCGTCTGACAAGCGTGCCTACGTCGAAAATTTATATGATCAAGGCGTAAACGGTAGCATCGATGCCGAAATGACCACATCGGATTTGGCACTGGCGGCGACGGAAGTTGCCCTGAAGCAGGCCAACATGACGGCAGATGATCTGGATTTGATCATTCAGACCAGCGTGGTGCCGGATTATGTTTTTCCCGGGGCCGCCTGTGTGTTAGCTGAAAAATTGGGACTTACATCAACGCCGGCTTTTAGCTTGAACCAGGGTTGCGCCGGTTTTGTCTATGCCTTGTCGATGGCAGACCAATATATTAAGACCGGGACTTATAAGACGATTCTAGTGGTTGGGGCAGAGCTCTTGTCGTCTTTATTTGAGTATAGCGACCGTGGGCGAGACATGTCCGTGTTGTTTGCTGATGGTGCTGGTGCTGCCATCGTCGTGCCTGCGAAACCTGACGAAGCAAGTGGCATAATATCGCATCATTTACATACCGATGGGACCCTACGCGAAAAACTCTACAGTGAATCGTTTGGCAGCACGACGTTTCCGCCCACCGCCAAGATGAAAATCGAAGCGGACCGGACGCGCCCGCGGATGGACGGACGGGCTGTTTTCGTACAAGCCGTACGCCGTTTCCGCGAGGTGACGCAGGAATGCCTACAAGCCAATGGTTTACAGATTGATGATGTCGACCACTTTCTATTCCACCAGGCGAACGCGCGTATTCTCGATTCTGTTGCTCAGGGGTTGCGTATTGCGCCGCAAAAGGTTTACGTCAATATCGATCAATACGGCAACACGTCGGCTGCCTCCGTCCCCATTTTGCTGCATGAAACCCTGGAAAAAGGCCGTATTAAGCGCGGCGACCTATGCATGCTGGTGGCATTTGGCGCTGGCTTTAATTGGGGAGCTTCGCTTTTACGCTGGTGAGCAGACGAGTAGAGCTAATGCGGAATGCGGAATTGAAAATCAAGGATTTATTCCGTAATTCGCAATCCGCAATTTCCAAGTATGGTCAGGTACGTAAGCCATATTGTTTAGCCACTTCCCGAAACCCTGCTATGGCGTTCTCGATCGTTCGATCTTCCACACAATAAGCGATGCGAAAATGACCTGGAGTCCCAAAACCGCTTCCAGGTACGGTAAGAATACGCTTTTGTTGTAAGGCTTGCACAAAGGCGACGTCGTCTTCGATCGGGCTGCGCGGAAAGATGTAAAAAGCGCCTTGCGGCCGCACCAGCTCATATCCCATATCCTGTAAAGCAGCACAGAATAGGTCACGTTTACGCTCATATTGCGCCACATCGATGGTGACACCCTGTAAGCGTATTACGACATGCTGCATGAGCGCCGGCGCATTGACAAATCCCAGGGTGCGATTGGTAAAGCTGAAGCCATCTTGGAGTGCGGCCACATCGGCGCAGGCAGGATGGGTTGCAATGTAGCCGATACGCTCACCTGGCAAGGCGAGATCCTTAGCATGTGAGGTTACGGCAATACTGTTATCATAGGTTTGATAGATCTCCGGATAGGTCAAACCATCATACAGCAGTTTCTTATAAGGCTCATCGCTAAGCAGAAAAATTTGACGGTTAAACTCGGTCTGTTTACGGTCAAGCAGCTCGCCCAGCGCCTTTAATGTCGCGCTCGAATACAGCACTCCGGAAGGGTTATTGGGGGAATTGATGAGCACAACTTTCGTTTTCGGGCTCAGGTTTTGCTCTAATGCATGCAGGTCAAGATTAAACTGCGCATCTGTGGGCGTTACCTTGATGACGCCTTGATGGTTGTCGACATAAAAGTGATATTCGACAAAGTAAGGAGAAAATATGACGACTTCGTCGCCCGGGTCGAGTAGGGTTTTGAGCACCACATTGAGGCCGCCTGCGGCGCCGACGACCATGACGATATGGTCGGCAGTAAATGCCAAGCCGGTTTCACCGGCAAGTTGTTGGGCGATGGCGCTACGTGTGGCAGGGTAGCCTGCGTTTGGCATATAGCGATGCATGCCGGGCAGAGGTTGTTGGATTAACTCGCTGAGCGCCTCATAAAACGGTGCTGGTGGTTCCATAATGGGATTACCTAGTGAAAAATCAAACACCTGATCTTCACCATGCATTTGTTTGAGCCGTATGCCCTCCTCAAACATTCCCCGTATCCATGAGGCTGAATGCATGTATTGCTGTATCTTTTTGGCGATCGCCATGTTAGGTACTCCTTGTATTGAATGCAGACAAGTACCTGGGTATCATACTGGTGGCGGCAGCGTTGTGCAACAGTTGCTTTGGCCATCTTGTCATCCTAAGGTCTATGCCTTATAAAGCCATATCATATTTTAAATCAACGAGATATAGCCTAAATCGGCTGGAGAATGAGGCTACAAAGTAGCGGAGCCTATGGATCGTATTTTAATTGCCAATCGCGGCGAGATTGCCTGTCGCATTATTCGTACCGTTCAACAGCTGGGTAAAACTGCTCTTGCCGTATACTCTGAGGCGGATGCCAATGCACCGCACCGACAGCTTGCTGATGTGTCATTCCCTATTGGTCCGGCAGCGCCGCAACAGAGCTATCTTAATATGGATGCGCTGCTTGAAGCGGCAATAGCCGGGGGCGCCGAGGCGATCCATCCGGGTTACGGTTTCCTGGCTGAGAACGTCATTTTCGCCAGGCGGTGTGAGGATGCCGGTGTTATATTCATCGGGCCTTCGCCCACTACGATAGCGGCCATGGGTGATAAAGCGATGGCCCGGCACATCGCCCAGCAAGCGGGGGCGCCGGTTATTCCCGGCAGCGGCGTAGAGCCGCTAGACCTTGAGCAAGCCCGTCAGATTGCCACCGACATCGGCTATCCTGTGCTGTTGAAGGCGGTTGGCGGCGGTGGTGGAATCGGCATGCAGGTGGTGGTTGATCCGGAGGCCTTGGAGCGCGCCTTTATCACCGTCCGGAATCGTGCCCAGGCAGCTTTTGCGAATGCCGCCTTATATATTGAAAAATATATTAGAAATCCTCGTCATATCGAAATACAGGTGTTAGGAGATACACATGGAAATCTACTACATCTCTACGAACGGGAATGTTCGATTCAGAGACGGCACCAGAAAATCATTGAGGAAGCCCCTTCACCGTTGCTCGGGGACCCGGCACATCACCAGTTGCGGGCACGTATGACACAGGCGGCGCTGCGTATTGCCGCTGCAGTTCAATACATCAGTGCCGGCACGGTTGAGTTTCTGGTCGATCAAAGCCAAGACTTTTATTTCATTGAGATGAATGCACGATTGCAGGTTGAGCATCCGGTTACAGAAATGATCACGGGGATTGATTTGGTGGCTGAGCAGATTCGTATTGCCGCCGGCGTCCCTCTGGCTTTGCGGCAGGAAGATATCGAAGTACGTGGTGCTGCCATTGAATGCCGCATTTATGCCGAGAACCCTGCAAAAAACTTTTTGCCCTCACCCGGGCAACTGCAGGCGTTTCAGATGCCGGCCGGGGCCGGCATCCGGGTGGATAGCGGCGTCGTTGCGGGTGACAAGATCACCCCCTATTACGACCCCATGTTGGCCAAGATTATTGCACACGGGGACACACGCTGTGCTGCTGTTGCCCGCATGCGGCAAGCTTTGGCTGAGTCTGTCGTCGAAGGGGTGGCCAATAATATTAGCCTGCATCAACGCATCATGCGAAATGCGGATTTTTTGAAGGGCAGCGTGAATACGGATTTTCTTTTTAGCAAGCTGGAGCCGCAGTGATAAATCGGCATCACGGTTCGTTGAGAGCACGAGAGGAGAAAGCGATGGCAGAGGTTACAGCACATATTACCGGCACCATTTTTAAAATTGAAGCGCAAGTTGGCTCTAAGGTGGCGGCCGGGGATGAGGTTGTTATTCTTGAGTCGATGAAGATGGAAATACCTCTTGAATCACCAATTGATGGTGTGGTGAAAGAAATTCTTGTCGAAGAAGGTCAGGCTGTTGAAGAAGGCGATGTGGTGGCTGTGATCGAATAAAATCCGTGCAAGCCTGCAAGGATCAAACCGGAAGACGCTTATTGATATTTTCTTATAGTTTTATTCCGCTTCAAAACTAAAAGGGTTATTAGGTAGTCAACCTATAATAGGTAAGCAAGTCACTTGGTCAATGAAATTTCCCTTGACAAAGAAAGGATCCGTCTTCTACGTTTTAAGAGTTAAGTCATTATCAAGTCTTAAAAAACATACATGCCATTATGTCTCAAATGTGGTGAAAGCAGCGGTGTCGATACGCTTGGGTCTGCGCCGTATGCAAAAAGACATGTGGTTGTTTAAGCAATGGGAGACTTTTT
>JAPULM010000147.1 GCA_027294925.1 bacterium | reverse complement strand
GGCGGCCAAAGCAATGGCAGCGCCTGCAACGATTGTCTTGATACGCATGATTTTCACCTCCTTTTAATTTTAAACCCTTCTATTCAAGTCTGAAAACAATGTAATATTACCCTTCCATATTCATATCCATCATCTCATAAGGCATCACCTCCTTGCAGTGGCTCTGCAAAATGCCGGTAAGAGATCCGGTTCTCAGAAACAAAAAAGCCAGCACACCCTAGCGACAACTCGCAGAGTGGCTGGCTATTGACTCTTCCATTCATGTTACCCCCTTGAGGTACATCTCTGTCCCTCAGTTGGGCCTCACATCGAGCAAGATGTTTTGCCAATGGGGGGGAGGCAGTTATTTACTTCTCAGCCTGTCCTTGTAGTATAGTCCTGAGTGGCATGTCAAGAGGCTAAAAAACGGCGTATTGACGGGCACTTACACGCCTATTTCACCCCAAACGCAATTAAACGACGCATTAATTGAGTCCTGGACGGCTGACTTTATTTAATCACCTTGGTCGCCTGATAGAGGACGGTCGGCGGAATCGTGATGACGAGAGCCTTGGCCGTCTTCAAGTTAATGACTAGCTCGAACTTCGTGGGCCGCTCTACCGGCAGGTCGGCTGGCTTAGCACCCTTGAGAATTCTATCCACATAGTGGACGGTGCGCCGCATTATGTCATGGATACTCGGCCCATAGGACATGAGGCCACCAGCGTCTACAAAAGCTCCCCAAATGGCCATTAGTGGTAGCCGGTGACCCAGAACTTAATTGCTGGAGCGGACTCTGCGGATGAACTTCGCGAACCGGTTCTGGCCCTCCTAAAGAAAATCGATGCGCTTCCGGCGCGCGAGCCGTACTTCTGGGATCGAATGCTCCGGAGGGGAGCGGATTTCTATTCTAAGTGGGCGACCACAAAAATCTTCAGGTGGGTCGTGTCCCTCTGCTTTATGGCGATCGGCATTTTTGTTCTTTTTGAAATTGTGGAGATAGTGAAGAGTCTAGTGGACCACGAACATCGTACCATCCACCATTGGATTGTTTTTATCGCCTACATAGTATCCATGAAGTCCGTCTTGGTGGGTGACATCAGGTTCCTGCGGGGTAAACGGCTCTCAGCCTATCGTTGGTTCAATGAGGGGTTGTTGGTCTGGCTCCTTGTGGTCCAAGTTTTTGTCTTCCTCCGGGCGCCGCTCAAAGGAATCATCTTCCTCTTTCTCTTGCTACTCCTGTTAGGGGCGGTTCGTTATATGATTGCCGAAGAAAAGTCGCTTGCGGCGTCAGTTTCGTCCCGCGACAATTTGTGATACAAATCACGGCACTTGGATATGCTTCCTGCACATCAAATACTGGCTCGCTTTGACCGCATTCCGATCTGGCCTTGGCCGCGGAGGCTGCTGTGGGTTGTCGGATTCGGTTTCTTTTTTGCCTTCTTCGATATTGTTACCATCGGTTTTGCCTTGCCCGTGCTCATTAAGCAGTTCCACGTAACAGCGGAAGCTGCGTCGTGGGCCATAACCAGTAGTCTCATCGGATACATCGTCGGTTCCTTTCTCGACAGCCGGCTCAGCGATCGCTTTGGCCGCAAGGTCGGCCTCTACGTCTCCGTCTCCGTCTTCGCTTTTGGCTCGTTATTTTCGGCCACCAGCCCCAATCTCGGCTGGTTGATCTTTTGGCGGGTCATTTCCGGGATGGGTATCGGGGCGGAGATCGCGGCCGTGACTACTTACATGGGCGAGCTCACCCCGGCCGCGCTTCGGGGACGCTATACGGGATGGGCGATCTCGGCGGGGTTTCTGGGCTTTGCAGTGGTGCCCTTTGCAGCCCTGGCCCTGATACCCAACTACGCCTGGGGTTGGCGCGCTCTCTTTGCGATCGGAGCGATCGGCGGTATCGTTTTACTTTTTATGCGTCGCCACATGCCGCAGTCGCCTCACTGGCTCCTGCATCATGGGCGGGATGAAGAGGCCCAATCGACGGTGACGCAAGCGGAAAAACTGGGCGCGCAGAAACTGGGAAGAACCCTGCCTCCCGTTTCGGAATCGAAACAGGATATTCAAGAACAGAAGGGGCGTCTCACGGATTTGTTTCGCCCCCCTTACTTGAGGCGGCTCGCCTTGTTTGCAGTGATTTGGTTTTGTTATTACATCGGTAATTACGCCTGGTTGACCTTAGCGCCCGAATTGCTCGCCAAGCATGGCATTCCGTTGAAGAACAGCATCGCGTTCCTGTCGGTGACAGGCATTGGTTTCGTAGCCGGGTCCGTTATCGCTGCGCTGGTGAGCGATCGTATTGAACGCAAGGTTTCGACGGCCCTGATCTGTTTAGCGTGGACGGCCTGCTTGTTGATCATCGGATTTTTTCCTTCTAAGGGCACGATCATGATCGTGGGCTTTTTGGCGTCCACTTCGATTGGTCTCGTTATTCCCATCCTGTATACTTACACCGCCGAAAATTTCACCACGGCGTTTCGCGCCACCGGAGTTTCGGTGACCGATGGACTAGGTCACTTAGGCAGCGCCTTTTGCGGCCAGATTGTCTTTGCAGTCTACCACCCGTATGGATTTTCCGGCGCCTTTGTGGCGATGGCGGCGACGGGCTTGATGGCGGCCGTCTTACTTAGCTTTGGCATCAAGGCCACCGGTCGATCGCTGCATCATCTTTAGAGGGGCTACTTGGTCGGTACTGGGGACCGGCTATTATTGTTGGAAACGCGGCTGCCCCACTCGAGAAGATGTTTGTTGCAATCGTTGCGGTCAACCTGAACCTCAATGAAGCAAAGGCCATCGTGCTATATTGCGTGTTCGACTGCTGCATTGAGATCAGCCTCGGTCTTGACTTCCGTATGCCAGGTCTTACCCTCGCAAGCAGTGTTTAGGGACGTTGCGACTTTTGTGGCTTTTCATTGCGATTCCAGGAGCCTCCGCTAGGAATACCAGATGTCATAGGAGTAGTTTTGAGAAATTGGGCCTACTCGGCAACTGGCAAGAAGGGGAAATTACGCTGACGCGTCCATGTTATTGAATCCTTAAGCCTTGATGATTATAAATGGTGTGCTAAATGACAGAAACGAGAGCTGAGATTTTATCGGTAAGTCGCTCTACCGAGATCGCGGGAGGGGCCTGGCGAAAAAACCAAATAACCAGATGCATAGGAGCACAGAAATAAACGTATCATAAAAAGGAGGACTAAAATGAGACTATCAAAACATTGGGGGCCTTCAATTTTTCAGAGGAGAAGTGAACCGATACTAATGGCTGCCTTCACCTTCACACTCGCCGTGCTTTCCTTCACGTCACTGTGCAAAGCCCAGGACAAACCTACAAAACAGATATCATCCCCTCAGTTTCTATTTGTGCAGAGCGCGAAGAGCTTCACGTTTGCAGATGGCAAGTTGTCATTGCATGGCGTGAGCCCACACACAATCTACTTTACTGACCGCCCGGCACGAATTGCGGGTCATGTTACCGTAAAGGAGTTTATCGACTGGGGGCGTGATGCTAAGGATAGTTTCACCAAGGATCCACCCAACGGGACTCTGTCCATCATCGCTGGAGACGAGGCCAAGAACATCGTCATGGTCCTGAAAGATGCCCAGCTCGAGGGTGATACGCTGAGCTTCAAGATTCGTATTCTTGAAGGTAAGATGCCCAAAGCAGGCGGTGTCAACTCTTTATTTATCGATATTATTGGGCTGCCGTTTACACCGCTCTCTATCGCTGGCGCCAATCGGCGCGCGTGGAGACGGAGCGCCATGGTATATGGGGCTGGAGCTGCTGCCGTTTATGGGGCAGCGGCCGCTACCGCCGCCGCTGCTTATAGACCCACCACTGTTGTTGTAACCCATCCGGCGCCGACCGTAACGGTCGCGGCACCGGCACCGCCGGCAGCCACGCCGCAGTCAACGGAAAGCAAGCTCAGACAACTGAAGAGTATGCTCAATAGTGGACTCATCACTCAAAGTCAGTACGACGCCAAGCAGAAGCAACTTCTTGCGAACTTCTAAAATACAATCAAACTTGTTTGCATCCAGAGGGTGATGACCCTACTTTCAAGAGGTGTGACGTGTCTCTCAGTGAATGGGGCTAAGTTGTCCTATATGGGCTGACGTCGCACAGCTCCAGAGTAAGGTTCCATGGCCGGGTCCCATGCTCCTCAGTCAGACCTTAGAAGTACACGTAGGCAATCACCTCGTCCCACAAGCGCTTGAGGCCCTGGGGGCCTTTCAAGATATCCAATTGCAGATCGCCCTTGCGGAACTGTTGGAAGTACTCATTTGCGCTCATGTGATACAGCAGGGCCTCGTAATTGGTTGCGGGTGTGAAAGGCTGTAAGTAGGATTGACGCAGATCTTTGACACGCTGCGACCCGGATCGCCCCGCCGGTGTGGGGGCCGAGGCAGGCGGCTTGGCGGTATCGATCGCAAGTCGAGGGGTCAGCAAAATCATGGTCTCACTGACCGCTTTCCGTGTTTCCTTTCGTTTAAAGAAGGTCTGAATCAGCGGTATATCGCCCAGGATGGGCACCTTGTTTTCCGTATGTAGAAACCTATGTTCGCTCAGTCCCGACAGCAAGAGGGTCTGCCCTAACCGGATTCTAGCAGTGACCGAGGTATCAGCGATAGTGATCAACAGCGCTTCCCGAAAGGTGCCAGGAATGTTGCCGGGGGTAAATTCAGAGTCCCCGATGAAGACCTTCAGCAGAAATTCGTCATCTGAGAGAAACGTCGGGGTGACGTTTAACGTCACGCCAACGCGTTGTGATAACGCTTCTGCCTCGAAGGTGCCTTGAAGGGGGGCGACAAAGAGTTCGCCTAAAAAGAGAGACGATGGCTGTTCTTCCGTCGCAAGCAACGACGGCCTGGCAATGATTTCGAGCCGCTCGTCCCTGGTATTGAATATATTGAGCGAATAGGTAATTTCTGGAATGCCCAGGGATCTGGTGAACGTTCTCGTCATTACTGACGCCGTATCAGTCACCGTATTATTGTAACTGAATTGTAGTTGCAAGCCATCGAGCAGATTGATACCCCGTTCTTTCTCGAGTTTCCTGAGTGAGCGGATAACCACCGTATCGATTATGATTTGGCGCTGGCCAGTCTCAGTGGTGACAGTCCCAGTGGTGGCAGCTACGGGGGGCGTGGCGATAGCTGGAAGACGCTTCCGTTTCCCTTGA
>JAPULM010000146.1 GCA_027294925.1 bacterium | reverse complement strand
CTCGACATTGACATCCACTACCGGATATCCAGCGATAATACCATCGGCCATCTTATCTTGCATACCTCGATCCACACTTTGTCGAAATGACGCACTAATCACACCACCAAAAATCTTGTCGACAAACTCGTATCCTTGACCACGCGGGTTCGGCTCAAGACGGATCGCGCACTCTGCAAACTGACCGGCCCCACCTGTTTGTTTTTTATGGCGGTAGCGGACATCTGCTTTTCCCGTGATGGTTTCGCGATAGGCAATTTTGGGGAGCTTCGTGGTGACCTCAACACCCCGCCGGTGCAGCCGATTCAACATCAGACTGATGTGCTGCTCACCAATACCCGAAATTACCAGTTCTTTAGTCTGGGAATTTATCTCAACTTGAAAGGTGGGATCTTCTTCAGCTAAGCGCCGCAAACCTTCGGAAATTTTAGCCTCATCGCCGCGTGACTTAGGCGACACCGCCCGCGATACCATGGGCAGCGGAAAATGCGGCGCGATAAAGGACGGCTGCCCCTTGCTGGCGACCAGGGTATTCCCGACATGTAATTCGTCAACTTTAGCGGTCGCAACGATAGAACCAGGTCCGGCTTCTGAAACATCTTGCTGTTCCTTCCCTTGGGGGCGGAACAGCTTGGGGATTTTCACAGACCGATCAGTATTCGCAATAACGACATTATCGCCAGCCTTTAGAGTACCTGCATAAATCCTGATAAAACTTACCTTACCAACGAATTCATCCGACATAATTTTAAAAACTTCCGCCTGCAGCGGCCCATCGATCTCGACATGGTGCTCTTGCACACCATCTTCCGTATCAACCTGTTTAACAGCATAAGCTGGCGAAGGCGCGTAGGAATCAATCAAGTCGAGAATTTCGGCCACACCGATATCCTTCTCGGCCGCACAGCATAAAACCGGCACGATCGTTCGATCAACCAGTCCCTGAGTAAACACCGCTTCCAATTCCTCAGGAGGAATTGTTTCGCCGTCAAGATATCGCTCAAGAAGCGCATCGTCACCAGAAATCAACGACTCCATCAGCTCCCCGTGTCGCTCATCGACCGTATCCTGTAGCGCATCAGGCACCTCAGATGGATATAACAAATTGATCATGCCACTAAGCGCATCACCGCTACCAACAGGCATCATAATAGGCGTACACGCCGCACCAAAGGCATCTTGCAAAGCTGATATGACCTCATCGTATTGCGCATTTTCGACATCCATACGAGTGACGACAAACATACATGCCATTCCCTGCTGTCTCGCCAGGTTCCAGGCTTTACGAGTTCCGGTTTCAATACCAGACGCAGCATTCACCGCGATGAGAGCTAATTCGGTAGCAGACAGCGCTTCATACACCTGTCCGATATAATCAGCCGAGCCCGGTGTATCAATCAGATTGATCTCCCGTCCCTGCCAACCGGTATGAAACACCGATGAGTAAAACGACTTTTTCGCGTCTTTCTCATCAGCATCAAAATCGCTTGCAGTCGTACCGTCGTCCACCCGTCCAAGACGGTTTAAAACGCCTCCTTTAAGCAAGATCGACTCAGCCAACATCGTTTTTCCACTTCCTGAATGCCCCACGAGGGCCACATTCCGAATCTCCTCTCCTTTAATGCCGGCCACAGTTCTCTCCTTATACGGTTTCTGGTTTCGCACAATATGACATTGGATTACCAATGGCTACCCAGGACAATAACCTATGCAAAATCAAAACTACGGCTGATATCAGCTGATTGTGCCAGAAATCAGTGCTATACGCAACTGGTTATCACACTGTTTATGCCAGCAATATGCAGGATTTTAATTTCACGATATAGGGTGTCGGAACAACATGGCGGGTAAAAGAATCCCAGGGGCCTCGCTATCGAGGCCCTCTGTAACGGATGCTCTCATTTCATCGCGGACAAACACTATGTAATCTGTTTGACGCCATTCCCAGTTCGTCCCTCTGAAGCACTCGAAGTGGCTGAAATCAAGCGATCAGGACTGAGGCGTACTCTCGTCAATTCCACCTTATCCACCCCATCAGCGGTGATCGTTAGCAGCCCCATTTCGTTTCGCATTATCCAGTTTTTCTCCTTTAGGTACCAAATATGAAACTCCATCATTTCGCGTGGACAGTCAACCAATTGTTCGAGTTCAAAATTGCCAAGACCGGGAACTTCCATATCGCGCCGACGTTGAACATAGAGTAACGATAACAGTTTTTCCCTGATCATATAATCGTCCTCAAACCCTTGGCTGCCAGCGGCATCGCTGACAAGCTGCCATTGTTGTTCTCGAGACTGCTGGTATTGCACATCGTAGGCAGCTCGTAGCTCTGGATTCGACAATGTGGTGTGGGCTTTAACAAGCAGGTTGAATTTGTCATTATCACCGGTTTGTGGATTGTCAGGATGATACCGTTTGGCGAGGTGCCGAAACACACGCCCGATAGTATCTTCATCGGCTCTCGTACTGACTTGTAGAATATCATAATAATCAACAAACGATTCTTCCATCATAAGACATCTCCATAAACAACATTTTCGCGGTGACAATTGAATATTAGAACTAAGGTCTGCAAACGCTATACCACACCCTCTAGTACACTCGGGCAAAAATCCCTAGGTGTTGCCAAACGCCGGCTCACCTTCGAGATCAAGGGTTTCTGCTCCGCCAAACTGGTGGAGTGTTTGCGGTACGCAGTAGGAGCATCAGCGATCTGTTACAATTAGGAATAACGATCGCGTTTAACTATTTTGGTAAAATACCTTCCTGGCTAGCAGGACACACACGAAGCGAGCAATATGTCTCACTACTGGGAACACTATCTCATCAGAAAGACCACTAGGAGACGTTAAGGTAGGCAGGCCAAAGTGCCGATACCGCAGACCAATATACAATACGTATTAATTTCAAACAGATATAGGGTTCAGGGTAGGTAAGCGGAGTGAAAACATATGGTATCGACAAACAATGTGTCCTTTCGGTCGTTATTCCTTGCTACCAAGAGGAACGTACGCTACGGAATAGTGTTGAGCGATTGATGACCATCCAGGACCCAAACCTAACGTTGGAGGTAATCATCGTTGATGACGGCTCCAAAGATGCAAGTTATACCATCGCGATGGAACTTGCTGAGCAATATGCGGAGGTCAACGTACAGCAGCATCAAAAGAACCAGGGCAAAGGCGCAGCGCTGCGAACCGGTTTCACAATGGCCACGGGCGACTATGTCGCGATTCACGATGCTGATCTTGAATATGACCCCAACGACCTGAAGAAACTCTTGCGGCCTCTGCTCGATGACGAGGCCGATGTGGTTCTAGGCTCTAGGTTTTTAACCGCTGATACACACCGCGTGTTGTACTTCTGGCACTCCGTTGGCAATAAATTTTTGACCTTGCTCTCCAATATGTTCACCGATCTCAATTTGACCGACATGGAAACCTGCTACAAGGTATTTCGGAGAGAGGTCATTCAGAGCGTGGACATCGAAGAAAGCCGTTTCGGGTTTGAACCTGAGATCGTTGCAAAAATTGCCCATATGCGGTTACGCATTTTCGAAATGGGCATCTCATATTACGGTCGAACCTATGAAGAGGGAAAAAAAATTGGTCTCAAAGATGCCTTTCGCGCCTTCTATTGCATTTTTAAATTTAACGCCCATCGCGTACCAGTCCCTATACAATTTTTGGTTTACCTCTTCATTGGCGGAACAGCGGCTCTCATTAACCTCTCGACGGTTTTGGGCCTGGTCCAGCTGAATGTCAACATCAACTTTTCAATTATCTTTGCCTTCATGTTTGCCGCGCTGATCAACTACTTTTTATGTGTTCGGCTCCTCTTTCGACGCGGCGCACGGTGGAGCACTACAAACGAAATCACCCTCTTCGTCTTTGTTGTTGTCGTAGTTTCCGGCCTAGATTTCGGACTTACCAAGCTCCTCTTGGGCCAGGGCTTAGCACTCTTTTTCTCCAAAATTATTGCCACCGCAGGCAGTCTCATTGCTAACTTTGCTGGCCGACGCTACCTTGTCTTCCCCGAGAAGCCCAGCGGCCCCTGGAAATCAACCTGGAGCCCAACCGCAAACCCTGTCAAATGATCACCTCCTACGACAGAAACCTTGGGAACCTGCCGAATCTATATGCAGACCACATCAGAAATTTCGCAAAAATCTCATCGCTTTGAGCGCATTGTTTTTATATCACTCTCCATTATCTGTCTTGTGATAATCATCCTCTTATCATTGTCGCCCATTATCGATCGCGATGCCCTCATCCACCACATGGCGATTCCTAAGATCTGGATGAAAAAAGGAATCTTGCACGTCGACAAATTTAAACCTTTTTCATTTTATCCGTCGAATACAGAGCTTCTATATTATCTAGCCTTGCATCTCAATTTAGAGTTCCTACCGAAAATCTTACATGCCGGGTTTTTAGTTTTATCTTCTACTCTTGTCTTTTTATACATTCGATATGTAACAAAGGAGACCATAGCAGCATTGCTAGGTTTTATATTCTTAACAACCATTCCAATTAATCAAAGGCTAGCCTCGGAAGTCTATGTTGATTTATCGCTGCTTTTCTTTTCGACCGTCGCTTTCTTAAGTTTTTTGATGTGGAAACATTCATCTTTTGATCACAAGCGGTTTTTCTACATCTCTGCAATTGCCTCCGGGCTTGCGATAGGGACTAAATACAATGGTCTTATCACGCTCATTATGATCAATTTTTTTGTTGTTTTTTCTTATGCACGAGCAAGGAAGAACAGCTGGCAAGCAATCTCCTATGGTGGGCAGTTTTTTATCATCGCTGTGCTGCTAGCTTCGCCGTGGTTGATTAGAAACTATGTGCTGTCTGGAGGAAATCCGATCTTTCCTCTTTTTCCCAGTTTTTTTTCTTCAGATATACATATTCTACAACCTGTATTCATGCAACAGCATGGAGAAATTTTCTTTCGTCTCTACTCCGGGGAATCCCTACTAGACATTCTGATGCTGCCATTACGGCTCTTTTTTACCGGAGAAGATCATAATTTTCTGCAGTTTGATGGCAAACTGAACCCCCTCATGGTCCTCTTATTGCCGCTTATCTTTATGACAGATACAACCTCGTTACCAGAAAAGCGTCCGACACAGGGTCAGTATGAAGGAGAAAATCGCCAAGCCAAGAGACTCGGGCTAGATGAAAAATATATGTTGGTCTTTGTTTTTTTTGTCCTCTTTATTGTTCTCAATTCTTCCATTAGAGCGCGTTATACTATTGCCGCCATACCGCCGCTAGTCATATTAAATACCCTTGTCATTCAGAGATTAATTCGATCCTCAGTTAAATATAAGAAGCATATTGGGTACGCATGCATTGTATGTTACATAGGATACAATGCCTTCTACACAGTCGAGTTATTCAATCGCTTAGACATCAGCAAATACCTGGCTTTCCAGGAGAGCAAAGAAGCCTATTTGGAAAGGAAAATAGGCCTTTATGAAATGTATGAATTCATCAACAGAGGAACACCGCTCGATGCTGTAATATATGAGGTTGTTAGTGGACAAAGGTCGTATTATATTGACCGGGAATATGTTCATGATTATAGTATTACCGATGCATACTTTTACAATTATGCCTTTGAAAATAAACCAGCTTCTGCTTATTTGGCATATCTGAGTAGTATTGGTCTTGCAGAAGGGAAAAAAGCGACCCATTTGCTGATTAAACCTCGTTTTTTTGCCGAATCGTTTAGAAGAATTTTCCACCATCCTGACGGTTCTAAAAACAGCGAAAACGAGAAAAAATTGCGAACGTTCTTCGCCTTTCTCAAATCGCAGAAATTGCTATTCCAGACTAGAGACGCCTTTTTGTACGAGCTTATCTATCCGCCAAAAACACATCTTAAGTAGCTTCCCGTCAATGACCTCCTTGGCTTCGCCCAATACTAGACTTTTCTCTGGACCTATAAGTAATCTCGACTATTCTTCCGACAGCCTGCTTCTCGATCCCTGCAACCCCGCCATAGAGTGGAAACATAATGGTATTCCCCCTTTGCCAATATCTACCAATGACCAATTGGCCCCCATTTTTTAAGTGGATTGTATAGTAAACCGGTACTACTGATAGCGGCATTGGGCGAGAAGATACCGTCAATGGATAAGCTAGTGTGATGAAAACCAGGACCACTATCATATAGCGCTTCACTGTCATCATACCCCCTTCATAGTTTCTCGAAAAATCGGATACCAACAATTTCTCACTTTATCGACTCTGTTTCAAAAAACCTAAGGCGCTTAACACCGATTTAAGACGTTGGGAGGGAAAAACTATCTTTGCCCCGCACAGGTCTCATGGCAGAATACGCTGCTTGTGAAATACTGGGAAGCTCACCTCATAACGTCTTGCCATGTGACTTCTGCAACTGCTACTATAATAAGGCTTCTAGAAAAGGGTAGCGTTATTGTCGTCGCATCTGAGGAACCTGGCCATGATCCGACATTTCGGTTCGCTGATTCCGTCCACCAACACAACAGTCGAGATCGAATACAATCGCCTGCTACCGCCAACGTTGCAAGTGCATGTCGGACGTCTTGGCAAAGACGTCAGCACCCCATTCTCCCCAAGCCGGAATGAAGACATTGAATACCAGGCCAGGATGCTCGGCACCGCCAGGGTTGAGGTCGTGTCCCTCGCGCAGACCTCGGCCAGCCTGATCGATGACGATTATGACGCGGCTACCAAACGACGCATGACGGCGGGCGCGGGTGTACCATCCCTGACGTCGGCCGAGGCCATCGGGCAAGCCGTACGCGCACTGGGGGCCAGACGGATCGCCCTCGTCTCTCCCTATTCCCAGGAGGCGATCAGCCGTACACAACGTTATTATGAGATGCGCTATGAGTTGGAGGTGGTAGCGATGGAAAGCTTCGGCGCGACCGACTCCTATGCCATTGGTGCCCTGAGCGCCGACCATGCGACCAACGCATTCGCCCGCATTGACCGGCCGGAGATCGAGGTCTTGGTCGTGCCGGGTGGCAACTTTCCAACCATGAAGTTCATCGCTGGCTGGGAGCGGCAATTCCATAAGCCGGTAATCACCAGCAATCAAGCCGCGCTTTGGGCCATGATGGGTGTTATGAAAATCAAGGCCCCTCTACCGGGCCTGGGGCGTCTGCTAGAACAAATGCCAGCGGGATAGAATATTTCGGGCCTTGACGGCGGTGGAGAGGAAGGCGATATTATCCGCAGGGCCATTAACACGGCGCTGGAGTCTTCTGGCAGCACGCCGGTTGGGGAAGTAAAGCATGCAGCCCAAGAGGCTCTTGACGCGGCATACAATATGGCTCAGGTCGACGATTGGGATGGGGAAGGCTCAGCGGAGTTGAACCTAGTGCTCCGTCAAGCATAAGAATTATGGTCGTGACACCGATATCAACATATAAAATGGGGCATTCTGGTTCATAGCCACTCTAAAATTAAATGTTGGCAAAGCACTAGTACATACGGATACGCAAGCCAATTTATCCTATTGCTCCCATCTACTGCACCCCTCCCCGATATAATGCCCGATACAGACGGAGAGATTCTCTTTGAGTGATCAGGGACATCGTTTAGTTTTTTCTGTAAGCGTTGGTAGAGACGGCACATTAACCTTTGCTGGACTATTTGGCCGTGCCAAGATCCATCAATGGGCCTTCACCCCGCTGTACCATTACGACCTCCAGTGTCTTTTCATTCTCACCTCGGGCTAGTTCAATCCGATCCTGTTCGATCCAGGCCAACCGGGCCATCCCTGCTACAACCTGGTTTAGCCGATAGAGTCGCTGGGCGTTAGTGGCGGGATTTTCAATAATGGCCCAGGCCGACTCCATCACCGGTCACCACCGTCCCTTACAATTGTATTTCTTTGGTATTCCAGGTCCTACCATCATTGAAGCCTGGCAGGTATCTCAGCCCCCGCCTAGAATGTAATGATCCCTTCGATGCTAACACCGCCCGTTTCCACCTGCACATTGACGTGCGGCTTGGGTTCCGGGCTCTTATGGGTCTCGACAATTACAACGTGTTCATGGTCATGATGCTTGCGGTGTTTATGGCCATGATGATTGTGGCGTTTATCGTGCTTGACTTGCTTGCGGTGCTTATGATGTTTGGAATGTTTCTGATTATGACGGCTATGCCCTGGAGGCCCGGCAGAGGTGGCTAGCGGACTGCAAGCCAGAAACAGGGCGAGTAGGGACATGGTCAGAAGTTGTCGTAGTTTCATGCAGAGAGTCCTTTCTGGATGTGTAGCGCCATCGCTAGGCTGAAACACAACGTGTGTGTTTAGGCTGTACCAAAACCAGTGCACTTTGGTTTTCATCGGTAGACGACATAGGCAGCTTGAGATATTGTGATTTTGACATACAAGTGGATGGTGCATGGAGTTCAAACGGCGGGCAGGCGTGGGGCACGAAGGCCACACAGGGATAGCATTATCGATATAACGCCTCCTTTTCAACGCTGGGCATGAAGTCCCGAGAACGGTATCATGGAGCCCGAAGCTGAAAAGAGGCTGGCATGCTAACGCGTTATTTTTCAATGGATGGCCAAGGCTCAGCCGTGGAGGGCCATTTCCCGAGCGACCCAGGACGCAAACCCCTGCTCTGTCGCCAGGGTCGTCACGGCCGCTGCCTGCTCGTGAGTAGATTGCGCCTCGCGGCGGAACTGATGCACGATGGCCGCATAGACCAGAGCAAAAGCCGGGCTATAGGGGTACGACCCTCCTGCGCCAGGGTGCAAGCCGCCTGGCTGTGCTGCAAGGCCTGGTCGGGAGAGCCCGGCACCACAGCTCCCAGGCTAGCCAGCTGTGAGAGCTCACGCCGAGGTCAACGACGTACCGTACAGCCAGGGCACGGTGCTCCTCTTTCAGGGGTAGGTTTTTCGTAAGTGTAGATTCCGTAGACACTTCTGTACATCCCCTGAGCCCCCGATGATCCGCATTGCATCACAGGTTAGGCGGCCTTGTCCAGCACTCGGTCGCCTCTATGACTTCCTCCTCTTCGGCTTCTGGCGATCTCAGCCAGGGCTCCGGTACAAAACGGCCCTGGGGTAACGGCTCATGGCGAATCAAGGCGATGATCAGCTTGATCCACCCTCGACGAAACACACTCACCAGCCGCAGGCGCGAAGCACGACCGGGATCGCTCATCCGCGTCTGCTGCCACTGCCACCCTTCGCGTTTGGTGACCTTGAACCCCCGTTCGATCCAGGCCCGAAGCCCATACCAGGCGGCATCGCTGGCCTCGGGGGGCAGATCAGTCAGGATTAACCAGGGGTCTTGATGCCCCGTATCCCAGCGGGCTAACAGCGTACAGTCCAGCTGCCGGCCACGCCCCTTAAAGGCCGTGCCGCGACCGCTCCACTCTGTGCCCATCTCTGAAACCAAGCTCAGCAGGGGACGATAGAGAGACGACCCCTCAGGCCAAAACGTGCCGCCGTTGTTGATCCGTAAAAACGGATGCCAGCCCAAGCGTATAATACGCCGGAACAACCAGCGCCCATACAGGCCCCGATCCGCCAACACCATCATGGTCCAGCCACGGGGCACGGCGGCGCGTAACTGCCGCAGCATCCCCAACCACTCACGACGCCACGCCTTCTTTTCCCCCGCCTCCAGCACCACCCATGCCACCGGAATGGCA
>JAPULM010000145.1 GCA_027294925.1 bacterium | reverse complement strand
TGAGACCATATTAACAAGTGGGCGCGGGCGAGTGGCACCTAATCACCCCCGGGGGATGGCGATGTATTTGTGCCTGGAAAAAGGTGGACATACATTAAAGGATATTGCACAGGCTTTTGGGTTGAAGCACTATGGGAGTGCATCAACAATCATCAAGAATTTTAAGCTTGAGCTACAAGACAGTCGGAGTTTGAGGACGAAAATAAAACTGTTATTATGATACTTGACCCCTTTACGTTACGTGATCCGTATGCCCGGTGGTGTGGGAGGAGAGGCATCGTGAGATGCCTCCCTATCCCGATTAGCAATCAGGAGCTATTCGAATGACTGAAGGCAATGCAAAAGGAAGCTGCTTATGCGGCGAAGTAGTATACGAAATCACGGGAAATTTAGGCATTTTTCAGTATTGTCACTGCTCTCGTTGTCGTAAGTTTACCGGCAGTGCACATGCTTCAAATCTTTTGGTTTCACCGGATCAATTTAGATGGCTTAAGGGTGAATCCTTGGTAGGTCGTTACGCACCCGAAGAAACCAAGCACTTCGCAACATCCTTTTGTCAGAAATGTGGCTCATCGTTACCATGGCACACTAAAAGTGGCAAAGCGGTTGTCGTGCCGGCCGGCACACTTGATGAGCACCCAGGCATAGAACCGTTTCAAAATGTATTCTGTGCGTCAAAAGCGGAGTGGTATAAACACCCCAGTGAGTTACCCGAATACAATGAACTTCCAATCAAGTAACATGCAAAAATTGCTAACAAGTTGCTCAAGTTCGCTCGCTGGGACAGCCTACACTCCGCTTCGCTCTGTTTCGGCTGCCCCTTAGCAAAACGTTATACATGAAGGAGTAATTAGTAGTGATAGCGGAGTTGGGCGATGAAAATAGAGTCGGCGGTTACTTTGTAAACCAAACGGTGTTCGTCATTAATGCGCCGAGACCTGTAGCCGGACAGCGCATGCTTTAATGGTTCTGGCTTACCGATACCTTCGCACGGAGAGCGTTGGCTATCCTTAATCAGAGTATTAATATGTTTTAGTATCTTTTTGTCGGATTTTTGCCAATGAAGGAACTCAAACTTTATGATCTGGCGCTGGAGCTCGCGAACCGGACCCACTGTGATCCGAAAACGTTGACAAGGGCGGCAAGGGACTATCTTGACATGGAACCGGCATTTGCACTCGGTTGCGCAATGGCCGCCCTGCGTTGGTTGGGTGAGGGCTGGGGCTTTGATATAACCAGCGCCGATGTGGCAGAGGCCTATGACCGGGCAATTGATGCCGCATCCAGGTTGAACAAGATTGGCGATGTAACCGATCAGATTCGGCAGCTCGTTGAGTCGAATGAAAGTGCGTCAATGTTGTTCGTCCGACAGTCTTTGCACGGACGGATGCGTGCGCGTCTTTCATTGGTTAACGCGACGTGTGCGAGCGACACTGAACTGTGAGCGTGCGCGCTTTGGCAAAAAAAGCACCAATCTGCATTCCATAAAAGGGACAATCCAGAGACCATGACAGACAAGACGGGAAAAGAATTGAAGGAGAATAATTCTTTTAGCAAAAATGTATAATGTGGTTTGTGGTGGTCTGGGAGGTTTGGAAAAATGGTGCCGAGGAGAGGACTTGAACCTCCACGGGGTTGCCCCCACTAGCACCTGAAGCTAGCGTGTCTACCAATTTCACCACCTCGGCTACGTATGACTGGATGTTTGATGCCTCGGACAGACTCCTAGCCAAACAGACGGCGGACTTTACCGAGCCCCTCAATTATTGTCAATCCTGGAATCTAGATCTGAATTGTGAAGAAACAAGCACGAACCAAGTCACGTAAAGTGGAATATACCGTCTCTATTCCGCAACGGAACGAAATCATGGAATTCCTGCGCAGCTGTAACAAACCGCGCAAGCTCAAGCATATTGCCGAGAGTTTACAGGTAGCGAGCTCGGATGAACGGGCGGCCTTGAGTAAGCGTCTGAAGGCCATGGTGCGCGACGGCCAGCTGATCCGCAACCGCCGTGAGGGCTATGGCCTGCTGGATAAGATGGACCTGATCGCGGGTCGGGTACTGGGCCACCCGGACGGTTATGGTTTTCTGCGCCCGGATGCGGGTGGCGATGACCTGTACCTGTCGGCAAGGGAGATGCGTGCTTTATTGCACGGTGATCATGTCGCGGTCAGGGCTGCCGATTATGATCGCAAGGGCAGGCGTGAGGCGACACTGGTGGAAGTGCTGGAACGGGCCAACAGTAAAATAGTCGGACGTTTTTTCCTGGAAGATCACGTCAGTTTTGTTGTGCCGGATAACAGACGCATCCATCAGGATATTTTTATACCACAAGAAAACCGTGGGCAGGCTAAAGCCGGTCAGTTTGTGGTCGCCGAACTCCTTAGACAGCCGGACAGGCATACCCAACCCGTCGGCAAGATCATCGAACTGCTAGGCGAGCACGCGGCGCCCGGCATGGCGACCGATATTGCTATCCGCGCCTATGAACTGCCCCATGAATGGCCTGAGGAGCTTGTTGATGAGATATCATCCTTAGATCCTGACAAGATACCGGAGACGACTGGCAGGCAGGATCTGCGTTCATTAGCTTTTGTCACGATTGATGGCGAGGATGCCCGCGACTTTGACGATGCGGTCTATTGTGAGAGACAGGGGGCAGGTTGTCGCTTGTTGGTAGCGATCGCCGATGTTTCGCATTATGTGCAGCGGGATTCGGCCCTGGACCAGGAAGCTGAGTTGCGCGGCACATCGGTGTATTTCCCGCAACGGGTGGTGCCCATGCTGCCGGAGGTCTTGTCAAATGGATTGTGTTCCCTAAAGCCTGAGGTCGACCGTTTATGCATAGTGTGCGAACTGCATATCGATAAACAGGGTCGGGTCAAGCAGCACCGCTTCCTGCAAGGTATCATGCGTTCCGCCGCCCGGCTGACCTATACGGACGTCGTGGCGATGGTCATCGATAAAGACAAGGCCATAATTGAACGTTATCAGACTTTGCTGTCGCAGCTTCAGGATTTGTTTGCGTTATTCAGGTTAATGCATAAGCGTAGAGCCAAACATGGCCTGCTTGATTTCGATGCGACGGAAGCAAAACTGCTGTTTGATGAGGCGGGCACGATCAAATCGATCGAACCGTTAGTGAGGAATGATGCGCATCGATTGATCGAAGAGTTTATGCTCGCTGCAAACGTCGCGGCCGCCGATTATCTGCTCGCTGCCGGGATCCCGGCCCTGTACCGCAATCATGAGACCCCTAAAGAAGAGAAGATCACCAATCTACGCGAGTTCCTCGGCGAGTTCGGTCTATCGCTGGCAGGCGGCGATGAACCGAGTGCGAGAGATTATGCCGCGTTGATCGAAATAGTCAGGCAGCGGGATGATGCCCATCTGATAGAGATGGTACTGCTGCGCAGCATGCCTATGGCTGTCTACGAACAGAAAAATCTCGGTCATTTCGGCCTGGCATTCGATGCCTATGCCCATTTCACCTCACCGATACGCCGTTATCCGGATTTGTTGGTGCACCGCGCGATTCGTCATCTGCTGATCAATAAAACCAGCCAGGGTTTTACCTATACAAAAGAGGATATGACTAGACTGGGCGAGTCCTGTTCCATGACTGAACGCCGTGCTGAAGAGGCCTCGCGCGATGTGGTACAGAGACTGAAATGTGAATATATGCAGGACAAGGTAGGAGAGATTTTTTATGGCACGGTCAGTTCCGTGACTGGATTCGGTCTATTTGTTGAATTGGACGATGTCTTTATCGAGGGACTTGTGCACGTCACCTCGCTTCCCAATGATTATTATCACTACGATGCTATCGGCCACCGTATGCAGGGAGAACGAACCGGTAAAACTTATCGACTCGCCAGCCGGATTAAGGTGCAGGTGGCACGTGTCGATCTTGACGACAAGAAGATAGATTTTGATCTGGTGAAATAGCGTGCAACATATCTCGACAACTTGTTCGATAACTGCTCCCGGCTTTATTCTACCTCCTGCACACCCCACAAGGGGGTACCGAGGTCCATGCAGTCG
>JAPULM010000144.1 GCA_027294925.1 bacterium | reverse complement strand
CCGATCTTTAAAACCTTTCGCTTTACGTCTGATCTTAGACCAGAAGCCATGCTAGCCTACCGAGTTAAGGCGTTTTTGGTTGAGGGTTTTGATGCCGCTTCCTACGGAGGCAGGGGCACACGAGCGGATTGGCGACTGGTGGCCTCGCTGCATAAGTATGGACGGATTATATTGGCGGGAGGCCTGACCGCTGATAACGTCGCTGAGGCTATTCGCTTGGTACAACCGTACGCGGTTGACGTTTGTTCAAGCGTCGAACTTCAGCCTGGGAAAAAGGACTGGCAGCAAGTGCGAACATTCATTACAGCAGCCAAAACAGCATGCTCAGCCAAAGCCCAACAGTGAGGTGCAATGGTACGTATCTGGCTCACCCGTTTACACCCACCGGTGCAACGTTTGTCGGAGCGCTTGAACATAGGTTTCCGACCCGACCCACAAATCCAAGCCGCATGGATCTTGAGCGCTGTTCGTTCTTTAAGGCTAACCCCCCTGGGGCGGATTGGGATGGAAGCTGGATTTTGACTTCCAAATAAGAGATGGAACGGTATTGCTATGGAATTTCACATTGCAGTGTTATCTGGTGATGGCATTGGTCCGGAAGTCGTCTCCGAAGGGGTCAAAGTGTTGCGCCAGATTGAGTCCTTTTTTGATCTCCGGTTTTCCTTACAGGAAGGTATCGTAGGCGGGGTTGCAATCGATGCAACAGGTAATCCTTTGCCGGATGCAACGCTGCAACTTTGTCAGGCGAGCGACGCAATATTGTTTGGTGCTGTGGGCGGTCCCAAGTGGGATGAACTGCCCCAAGACCAGCGTCCTGAGCGGGGCTTGTTGCGTTTGCGCCACACCCTAGATCTCTATGCGAACCTCCGACCTGCCAAACTTTACCCTGCCTTGGTGGATGCATCGAGCTTGCGCCCGGAAGTGGTGTCGGGTATTGATATCTTGGTAGTGCGTGAGTTGGTAAGTGGCATTTACTACGGCGAACCTCGTGGCATTGAACAACATGGGGAAGGTGAGCTGGGGATAAACACCATGACCTATACGACTGAAGAAATTCGTCGGGTAGCGCATTTAGCCTTTGAGCTGTCGCGTCAGCGTCGTTGTAAAGTTACCTCAGTAGACAAAGCAAATGTTTTGGAGGTGTCAACCCTGTGGCGTCGCGAAGTTACCGAGTTGGCTGGTGCGTTTAGTGATGTTGATCTTGAGCACATGTTTGTCGATAACTGCGCCATGCAGCTAGTGCGGGATCCTAAGCAGTTCGACGTCATTGTGACGGGAAATTTGTTTGGCGATATTATAAGTGATGAAGCCGCTATGCTGACTGGTTCTATTGGTATGTTGCCTTCGGCTAGCATTGGAGCTAAAGCCGCCATGTATGAACCGGTGCATGGCAGCGCGCCTGATATCGCCGGCCGGGGGATGGCGAATCCTATTGCCACGATTAATTCCGTTGCCATGATGTTACAATATTCTTTCGATCAGTTAGACGCTGCTCAAATGGTGGATACCGCCGTGGAAACGGTCCTCGATGAAGGCTATCGGACGCCGGATATTATGCGTCAAGGTTGTACCCAACTTAGTACCTCTCAGATGGGGGATCAGGTATGTTTGGCACTTCGGGAAGCCGCCTCCCAACAAGGATAAGGTTATGTCTGCCTGTCATCTAGCGATTGTTGGTGCTACGGGTATGCTCGGGCAAGAAATTTTACGTGTTTTGGAGGAACGCGCCTTTCCTGTCGGTAAAATCACCTTATTGGCATCAAGTAATTCTGAAGGGTCCCATCTTACCTTTGGCGGGAAAAATGTTGTGGTTCGATTGCTCAGTAAGGAATCCCTGTCAGGTGTGGATGTGGCTATTTTTGCCGCTGCTCCGCAAGTTAGTAAAGATTATTCACGATTTGCAGCACAGGCTGGGACTGTCGTCATTGATGCCAGCAGCGCCTTCAGGCTTGACCCTGATGTGCCGCTGTGTGTCCCCGAACTGAATGCGTCAGTGATACCCCAAGGTCCTGGTCTGGTGGCAATGCCCCATAGTCTGACCACACAGATTGCGCTTGTGTTATCCCCTTTGCATGCTGCTGCTAGTTTGAAACGGGTGGTGCTTACCACCTATCAATCGGTCTCTGGCCTTGGACATGGCGCGGTGCACGAATTTGATCAACAGCTACGTAGCTTGTTGAATTTTCACCAGCCTGAGGTGCAAAACTTTCCACACCAAATGGCATTCAACTGTCTCCCACAATGCGGGGCTTTTCTCGACAATGGTTATACTGAGGATGAAATGGCTTTGATTGATGAGACGCGCCGTTTGCTGTCTGCTCCGTCACTGCCCATCACTGCCACATCAGCCTTGGTGCCGTTACCACATGGTCATTGCGCTTCGATTACGGTTGAAACGGAGCGCCAACTTAGTCCGGACGCTGCGCGTCTGGTGCTTGAGGAAGCGCAAGGGGTGGTGGTTGAAGATGATCAAAAGCGGCGAGCCTACCCATTTCCAACCTTGGCAAATGGCCAAGACGAGGTTTTTGTTGGACGTATACGTCGAGATCATTCTGTGTCGAGCGGTCTTCAACTGTGGACCGCGGCGGATAATCTGAGACAAGGCGGGGCGCTTAGTGCAGTGCAGATAGCTGAACATATTGTGCTCAATAACAACGAGCACGACTGACGCAAGGCGATGGCATAGGTGGGAGTGCAGATGATGGGCGGTAAGATAGGTGTGATTGGTGGTAGTGGGCTGTACGCCATGGAAGGGCTGCAAGAGGTTGAGGAAGTGCAGATTGAGACGCCATTCGGCTTACCTTCCGATGCCTATATTACCGGTACCCTGCATGGCCGGCAGATGGTTTTTTTGCCGCGCCATGGCAGAGGCCATCGGGTGCCACCATCAGCTTTGAATTACCGGGCGAATATCTACGGCTTTAAATCACTTGGCGTCGAGTGGCTGATCTCGGTAAGCGCCGTAGGCAGTATGCAAGAAAATATCCATCCTGGCGATTTGGTGATCCCGGATCAATTTTTTGATCGTACCCGCAGTCGTATTTCAACGTTTTTCGATCAAGATGTTGTTGCTCATGTGTCCTTTGCAGATCCGATCTGTCCGACGGTGGCGGAGGCGTTGCACCAGGCTGCCACCCATTTAGATATGACCATCCATTTCGGCGGTGTTTATTTGTGTATTGAAGGGCCTCAATTTTCGACCCGCGCCGAATCGCGTATCTACCGTCAGTGGGGCGTTGATGTGATCGGCATGACGAATTTACCTGAGGCTCGTTTGGCGCGTGAGGCTGAATTGTGCTATGCCACCTTAGCCATTGCGACGGACTACGATTGCTGGCATGAAACACAAGAGGATGTCGATATCCATAGTATCCTGGCCATTTTGCAACGCGGCGCCAAACAGGCACAAGACATTATTGGCCGCGTTGTGCCGCATTTACATGGGGAGCGCTGTTGTCCTTGCAGCCACGCTCTCCAGCAGGCGATTATTACCTCACCGGAAGTAATGTCGGATGCAGCGCGGCAACGGTTACAACTTTTGATTAGTCGATACATCACCTAATCCAACTTTTCCTCACACTAAGGAAAGTTGGATGAGGAGCGACCGAATAGGAGAAATCACTTGTGACGAGCCAGAATCATGCCAAGTCGTCTGCCCTATTTGAACAGGCCCAACGAATCATGCCGGGTGGTGTCAATAGTCCGGTGCGGGCATTTAAATCGGTTGATCTTGAGCCGCCTTTTATCCAGCGTGCGGCCGGCTCTCACGTGTATGATGTCGATGGCAACGCTTACATTGATTACGTCGGGTCCTGGGGACCGATGATCCTTGGACACGCGCATCCGGAAGTGGTCGTGGCTGTTCAACAGGCTGCACAGGATGGATGTAGTTTCGGCGCCCCTACCGAGTTGGAAGTCCAATTGGCGCAATTGATCATTGACACATTTCCATCCATCGAAATGGTGCGCATGGTCAATTCCGGGACGGAAGCGACCATGGCTGCCATACGTCTAGCCCGTGGCTTCACCGGACGGGATAAGATTATTAAGTTCGCCGGCTGCTACCACGGGCATGGCGACAGTCTGCTGGTCAAGGCAGGCTCCGGTGCGATGACTTTTGGGGTACCGGATAGCCCAGGTGTTCCGGCTGATCTTGCTCAGCATACGTTAACGGCATCGTTTAACGATCTAGATGCGGTGCGTCAGTTTCTGCAGGCAAATAAAGGCAATGTGGCCTGTGTGATTATCGAACCGGCGGTGGGTAATATGGGCTTGGTGCTCCCGGTCGATGGTTTTCTGGAGGGTTTGCGTCAGCTTACCCGTGAGCATGACACGCTGTTAATTTTTGACGAAGTGATGACCGGATATCGAGTGGATTATGGCGGGGTTCAAACCCTATACAACATTGATCCTGATCTAACCACCCTAGGCAAAGTGATAGGCGGTGGATTGCCGGTTGGGGCATACTGCGGTAAACGTGAAATCATGCAACAGATGTCCCCGGTAGGGCCGATCTATCAGGCTGGAACGTTATCCGGTAATCCTTTGGCGATGACGGCGGGTTTAACTACCTTGCGAATATTGCGTGATGACCGGCCCTACGCCATGCTCGGCGAACGCGCTGCTTATTTGATGCAAGAGACCATGAAGGCAGCCAAGCAGTACGGCGTGTCGGTACATACCAGTGCCTTGGGTTCCATGTTCACGTTGTTTTTCAGTGCCAAGCCAGTGCGTAATTTTGAAGATGCAAGTGCTTGTGATTTACCGACCTTTCGGCGTTACTTTGCCCATATGCTCAATGCGGGGATTTATCTCGCCCCATCTCAGTTTGAGGCCGGCTTTTTATCCACTGCCCACACCGACCAAGATATAGAAGATACCCTACGGGCCGGCACTGCAGCCTTGCAAGCCTTGTAGACTGAGGAGTCAACTGAAATGGGACGCATTGCCCAGGTTGAGGCACGGGAGATTTTAGACAGTCGTGGTAACCCGACGGTTGAAGTTGAAGTGAGTCTGGAAAGCGGGGCTAGAGGGTGGGCCGCAGTTCCCTCCGGCGCTTCAACCGGTGAGCGGGAGGCCGTCGAGTTACGTGATGACGACCCCCAACGATATCTTGGCAAAGGTGTCAAAAAAGCTGTCCATCATGTGAACGGCGAAATTGCGCAGGCAGTCATCGGCATGCGCGCCACCGAGCAGGCCGCCATTGATTTAGCCCTGATTCAGCTTGATGGCACGCATAACAAATCGCGTCTTGGGGCCAATGCCATCCTCGGTGTGTCCTTGGCCGTAGCCAAAGCTGCTGCGGCCGAGCATCACTTACCCCTGTATGCCTATATTGGAGGCGTCAACGCTAGAGATTTACCGGTGCCAATGATGAATGTCCTGAACGGTGGTGCGCATGCTGACAATAATGTGGACATTCAGGAGTTCATGATTCTACCCGTTAAGGTTGACTGCTTTGCCGAGGCTTTACGAGTCGGTGCTGAAATTTTCCACCATCTCAAAGTCGTCCTCCAACAACGCGGTCATACAACTGCGGTAGGGGACGAAGGCGGCTTTGCTCCCAATCTGGCTTCCAATGAAGAAGCCCTTGAGGTGGTGTTACAAGGCATTGAGCGTGCAGGTTATCGTCCGGGTGAAGATGTTTATCTCGGTCTTGACGTGGCGGCTAGTGAGTTGTTCAACGATGGTATTTATAAGCTTGCTGCTGAGACGCATGCCGAGCGTAGCGCGGCGGATATGATTGCGTGGTACCATACCCTGGTCGACAAATATCCGATTATCTCCATTGAGGATGGATTGGCTGAAAACGATTGGGACGGCTGGAAAGCACTGACAGCTGAACTCGGCGACCGCATCCAATTGGTGGGTGACGATATTTTTGTCACCAATACCGAAATTCTTGCGCGTGGCATTCGTCAGCAGGTTGCCAATGCAATTTTGATCAAGCTAAATCAGATCGGCACCTTGACGGAGACATTAGACGCCATCGAAATGGCCAAACGGGCTGGCTATACGAACGTCATATCGCACCGTTCAGGCGAGACGGAAGACACCACGATTGCCGATCTGGTGGTGGCTTGCAATACGGGTCAGATCAAGACCGGTTCTCTGTCCCGTACCGACCGTACGGCAAAGTATAATCAACTTTTGCGCATTGAGTCTCGCTTGGGACAACGTGCTCGCTATCCTGGCATGTCGACTTTTTCCAATCTAAGTACGACAATGGAGAAAAATGG
Source organism: bacterium (assembly GCA_027294925.1). The sequence goes on along the minus strand of JAPULM010000144.1, from coordinate 1,114 downwards.
TGGCGCGTAAATCAAGCAAGCCGCAAACCTTGAAGCGATCTACACCCAACCATCAACCCGGCGCCATTCGTCATGTCCTCACCAACAAACGCCTGACCGCCTTGCTACTGCTAAGCTGCCTCATTTTGGTTACCTTAATGGGGTTAACCATCTGGGGTGAACACGGCCTGCTGACCATGTGGCGCAAACAGCGAGATGTTGCAGAACTGGCGCAGGATATTGAAGCCATTGAGCGTGAGAACGCAAGACTGACGCATGAGATCCACCATTTGCGTAACGATATGGCCCACATTGAAACGATCGCCCGAGAAGAACTCGGTTTGGTAAAATCGAATGAGCTTGTATTTGAATTTGTCGATAAGAAACACCAATAGAATCTTCCCTAAAGTCATACTTGACAAGGCGCTTCCAGACTTGTATGCTCCTACCCAACCTACGCGGTTGCGGGGTGGAGCAGTCAGGTAGCTCGTTGGGCTCATAACCCAAAGGTCCTCGGTTCAAATCCGAGCCCCGCTATTTGAGTTGCAAGGGGTTAGCCGATCAATCGGCTAACCCTTTTGCTATTTTGTCCGTTTTTTGTCCGTGTGCCTTACAACGGGAGAAATTGGACACGGTTCATCAAGTCGTCAGGTTCTCCAGCCTTGGCGATGATCTCCAAATCCCCAACACACGTTCCTATTGACACCTGGAGTTGATGAGCGTAGACGACATCCCGAAAGGGGATTGCTGCTCTTTGCCGCCTCGTTGTCTCGACCAGCAGATCATCATCGCGTGTGAACAATATCCGTTCCAATGTGGTGGCGCGGTCCAAAAGTTTCGCGTCGGTCAGTTCCTGTGACTCGTCCTCATATGCGGTGATGACGTCAACACCACGTAACCGCAAGCCGACTGTAATGGCTCGGGGGACGTGATGGTCCATGTAGAAGGCAATGGGCATTAACGCAGCCCTTTGGCCTTCAGCCGGGTTTCGAGTGGAGCGGGTTTCGTAGCCTGTTGGACCTGATCGACAAACTGTCGACGCCGTTCGATATCTTGGTCTAGTTCGTCTTGGTGATCCCAGTAGTAGGCAAGCGCGGAGTGCATTTGGCCCAAGGTTAAATAGGGGTGTTGAAAA
>JAPULM010000143.1 GCA_027294925.1 bacterium | reverse complement strand
CCCAACGGGCGGTCGTGATCATCGATAAAGCAGGCGTTATTTGCTACCGTCAGACCTATGAGCCTGGTACGCTTCCCGACCCGCAAGAGGTGATGCAAATCATTGAAAGCTTATAAAATGACGGCTTAGTCTATTCATCATACTGGAATCAAAAGGCCCCATCGCGTGGCACAATATGCCCGAATGATGGGGCCGGGAAATGCGTGGCACAGACCAGTGGCTGGTGCCAACCTTTATTCCCTGCTAGAATGCAGTATGTTTACGGATTGAGAGTAGAAGATCATCAGATACTGTAAGGGCCTTGCATGCAGGGGCAACCCTAGGAGGCAAAGCGGACACCTTTGACATCAAGCGGCACCCGAATCTGCATAGCGCCTTCGGCTCCGGCATCCACCACTGTCTGGGCGCCACCCTGGCGCGTCTCGAGGGCCAGGAAGCCTTTAAAGCTTTAGCACAACGCTTTCAGGGTCTTAATTTGGAACATGATACGTTGGACTATCAGCCTAGTGTTACCTTCCGCTCGATTAAAAGTATGCCGGTGACGTGGAACTGAGTTGGTGGAAGACGTTATCAGACGCGACGCACGCATCTCTTTCCCTTGCCGAGGGCAAGTTGGGATAGGCGCGTGCGAGGGAAAGGGCGTTATGGCTGGCAAACTTCGCATCTCAATTGATCATGATGTCTGCGTTGGTAATGCCATGTGCACGACCATTGCACCAGATGTTTTCCAGCTCAATGAAGAGCGTCAATCGAAAGCCGTTAATCCGGCAGGCGATACGGTAGAACAGATCTTAGAAGCGGCGGAAAATTGTCCAGTCAGTGCCATTACGGTTGAAGATGCCGACAGCGGCGAACAACTGTTTCCGTGACTTGTCCAGCCGTGCCTGGCTGATTTGGTGTGCCGCGCTCTGTCGTGCCATCCGCATCTCCTGTACGGCGGCAATTGCGTTTGTGCAGGACAAGTAGGGTCGAGTCATTAAAACCATTATGAGTTGCTCAGTCTAGATGTGAACGAAGGAGAGGAAAGCGCAGATATGAACGAATTGACGCCGGTGTTGGTTGTGAGTCCCCATCCCGATGATGCCGAAGGTGGCGCAGGTGGTAGCATCGCTCGTTGGGTCCAGCAGGGACGCAAGGTCGTCCTCATGGTCTGTACGAATGGTGACAAGGGGACGAGCGATCGAGCCGTTAAGCCGGAGGACTTGGTGAAGGTTCGTGAAGAGGAGCAGCGTCAGGCGGCTGAAACGCTGGGCATTGCCGAGTTGGTGTGCCTCCGTTACCCTGACCAGGGGCTCGAAGATTGCACCGAATTTCGCGAGCAGATCGTGCGGCAGATTCGTATCCATCGGCCGGCAACGGTGGTGACGGTTGACCCACAGCGTCCCTACATTCGTCACCGCGATCATTATATATGTGGCCGGGTGACGCTGGATGCGGTCTTTCCTTATGCGCGTGACCATCTGGCCTATCCCGAACATTTGCAGGAAGGACTCGAGCCTCACATCGTGCGCGAAGTCTATCTATGGGGCTCCCCTGAAGCGGACGCCTTTCTCGACATTTCCGACACCTTTGGGCTCAAAATGGATGCGCTTTATTGTCACGCCAGCCAGATGCACTGGTCACGGCAGGAACGCGAAGCTCGGGTGATCGACCGCTATATGGAGGCTGGAAAGCATATTGGTGTGCGACTGGCAGAGCCGTTCAAGCGTATTGAAATTTCACGTTAACAGCCGTTTGAATTACCGAGTACGTCATGTCCTTACAACCCTAACAGCCGCTCCGCATTTCCCCGGTTGATGAGTTCGCGTTCGGCTTCGGTGCAGGCGAGGTTGTCCACCATCGCATTGTACGCACTGAAATGGGCGAAGGGGTGGTCGGTGCCGTAGAGCAACTTTTCGGGGCCGTAATGCTTGTAGCAGTAATCCAACGCCTCAGGGCTATGAGCCACCGTGTCCACGTAGATCTTGTCAAAGTAATCGTGGGCCGGCTGGGAAAGCTGCTGCCAACCTGCGGGTGGCGTCCAAGCGTCGATCATGCGCTCCATCCGGCCCCGGATGTAGGGCACAAAGCCGCCCGTGTGGGGCACGATTAAATTCAGCTCCGGCTCTTCCTCGAACAAACCACTCATGATTAACCGAACGGTGGCCAAAGAGGTGTCGAACATGAAGGCCATCCCGGGTACCAACGGCCGGTGGTCAATGCCGCTCATATTCAGGGGCGCCGTCGGGTGCATATTCATCGGTACGCCCAGTTTGGCCACATGCTTGAAGACCGGTCGGAACTCTGGGCTGTCCAGGCTTTTCTGGTGAATGTTGGAGAACAGATAGACCCCCACAAACCCTAGCTGCTTCACGCAGCGGTCGATCTCCGCCATGGTGCGCTCGGTGTTGCCCCAGCCCAGGGTGGCCCAAGCGGCGAACTTGCCGGGATACTGGGCGATGACGTCGGCCAGGTGGTCGTTAATTCGGCAGGCCCAAGTGTCGGCCTCGTCCCCGCCCAAAAGCTCGGGCCCGGGAATGCCATGGCTCAGCACCGACAGGCCGATGCCCAGGTCATCCATGTCCCGAAGTTTGGTGTCCACGTCGGCGTGGATTGACGGGGAGGCGTGCCGGTACCCGCCGCTGCAACTGACGAAATAGGTGCCGCCTTCCAAGACACCCTGGGGTAGTGAACGGCGCCCTGCCAAGTGCTTTAGGTAGTCAAGAAAAATCAGATGGCTGTGGACATCAATGCGCATGGCGTCCTCCGGGGTTGTCGATTGCATGCCAATCGGCCTCAACGAAATTGCGGCATAACTTCTTTGGCAAAACGTCTGAGGCTGCGAAGCACCTCAGCGTGTGGCAAGGCGCCGTAGTTGACCTCAAAGATGAAGGTGTTGAGGCCGTATTGCTCCCTGAGTTGCGCAAGACGCTCGACGCATTCATCCGCTGTGCCCATCACCGCGCGGGTGGCACGCATCTGTTCAAAGGTAATGGTTGCACGGTTTTCGAAAAATCCCTGCCAGGCTTTGTATTGCACCGGGTCGCGCTCGGCGCTGCGCAGCAAATCGGCGCCCTTGGTGAAGCTTTGATAGGCTCGCAAGGCAGGTTCGGCAACGGCGCGCACCTGATCGGCGTTATCGCCGCAGTAGAGATGGTAGGCCCCAACAATGTCACGTTCTTGGGGATCAATGCCCGCTTGTTGTAAAGCCTCGGTGTACAGCGCCAGACGTTCTTGCTGATCTTCAAAATGGGAAAAGAAAAACGGCGCTGTCAGCAGGTGATGGCCATTCTGGCCGGCCCAGGTATAGCTTTCCGGCGTCATCACGCAAGCCACATAGATGGGGGGATGTGGCTGTTGCACCGGACGTGGTGTGACGGCATGATGGTCGTATTGAAAATACTTGCCGTGATGCGAAAACACCTCCTGTTGCCAGGCTTTGACAATGACTTCCAAGCACTCGTCAAAGCGCTCGCGGCTCTGGCCCATATCGACCCCGGAGAGGTCGTAATCGTACTTGTATAACCCCCGCCCGACGCCGATATCTAGCCGACCAGCGCTCAGCACATCGAACTTGTTGTAGTCCTCGACCAGCCGAATCGGGTTGTGTAACAGCAGTAAGGAGACCGCCGTACCGAGCCGAATGCGTGAGGTCGAACGTGCTACCGCCGCCAGAAAAACTGCCGGGTTGCCAAAGGCAAAACGGGGGATACGATGCTCGGCACACCAGACGCTATCAAATCCAAGCGCCTCCGCCACCACGATCTGTTCGATCATCTGCTCGTAAAAGGTGCTGAAATCGCCATAGGTTTCAGGATGATAGTCGGGGATGTAGAGCAAGCCGAATTTCATTGCAGACTCCAGCCACCCAAGTAGCAAAATCGCGTCATCAACAACTTAACGCCCTTACCCTATCCCATCTGGCAGCACATGTCCAGTTCTACAGAGAACAGCTCCGCATCACCCTGCTTCCGGCATCAAATAGGGTGTTCTTACTTACCGTATCCTTCCCATTGACCTTAGCTCATTGTCTCGATATGCTAGCCAGGATCGTATGGTGAATGAGGTAGGGCTTTGGTATCAATCAAGCTCTGTTTTGCTTTCCTAATCGAAACAGAGAGCAGAGGGAATGATGGTGGTGTGGGTGCAGCGTTTGCTGGATTGGTTTGCCTGCTATCAGCGTCGCATGCCGTGGCGGGATGAGCCGTGTCCGTACTATGTGTGGCTGAGCGAGGTTATGCTACAGCAGACCCAGGTCGAGACGGTGATGCCGTATTTTCAGCGTTTTATCCGTGCTTTCCCGGATGTATATAGCTTGGCAGCAGCTGATCAACAGGAGGTGCTCAAGCTATGGCAAGGGCTAGGCTATTATTCACGGGCGCGTAATCTGCACCAGGCGGCGCAAGTTATTGTGGACCAATACAATGGTGTGTTACCGCAAGATGCTCAAGCGTTGCAAGCGATGCCTGGTTTTGGGCCTTATACGGCGGCAGCCGTCAGTAGCATTGCGTTTGATCAACCCGTTGCAGTTGTCGATGGCAATGTCTTACGGGTGTTTTGCCGCTTTTGGGGTATTGACACTGACATTCGTCAGCCGCGCGTGAAAACTGACCTTCAGCGTCGCCTTCAGCCGTATGTCGAGACGTCACCACCCGCTGCGTTTAACCAGGCGATGATGGAATTGGGAGCTTTAGTCTGTCGGTCCAAATCTCCGCATTGCGCTGTGTGTCCATTGGCAGTGGACTGTGTGGCCTATCGAGACGGTCGTACGGCAGAACTACCGGTTAAAAGTCGACGCAAGCCGGTGCCCCACTACGCCATTGCCGTTGGCGTGATCTGGAAGGATGGGTATATCTTGATAGGCCGTCGTCGTCAGGATCAAATGCTTGGCGGTTTGTGGGAATTGCCGGGGGGAAAGCAGCAGCCGGAGGAGGCGCTTGTCACCACAGCCTGGCGTAAAGTTAGTGAGGAAACTAGCTTACAGGTGCGTGTTGAGTATCCCTATTGCACTATCAAGCATGGCTACACGCATTTCAAAATCACCTTGACCGCGTTTCGCTGCATCTGGTTGGGAGGCACGGCGCGCCCCTTAGTTGCCGACGAACTGCGTTGGGTTCAGCTGCACGAGCTTGACGCTTATCCTTTCCCGAAGGGCACGCTCAAGGTTCTCGATGCGGTGCGTGATTACGAGCGGATGCAGGGGAGTGCTTAGTTCAATCTGCTATGCTTCGGTGGCCCGCAAACAAAGCAGCGTGATATCGTCTTTTTGGGGCGCTGCACCACAAAACAGGCATACCGCAACGTATATCACGTCAATGAGGTCTGCTGGTGCAGCCTGATGATGTGTCTTTACAACGTCCATTAGTCGTGCCTGGCCAAAAATCTCACCTGTTTCAGAAGTCGATTCATGTACGCCATCGGTCAATAGCAACATGAAATCTCCAACCTCGAGTGGTGCCGTTGTATGTTGCTCATATGATGTCTCGGCCAGGATACCCAGGGGTAGTCCGGTTGCCTTCAGACATTCAAACTGGTCCTGCTGATGTCTGTAGATCATCAGGGGAGGATTATGGCCTGCACTGGCGTAGGTCATGGTTTTGTCTCGGGTGTCGTACACACCAAAGAAGAGCGTGATAAACTTTCCGTCCCGAAAATCATCCACAGCCAAATTGTTTAAGCGGTTAAAAAGTTGAGCCGGGCTCTGTGTGGTATTGATCAAAGCACGCAGGAAGGCACGTACGGTAGTGGTGATTAAGGCAGCGCCGATGCCGTGCCCTGTAGCGTCGCCGACCACAAATCCGAGGCGATGGTCGTCAAGTAGGAAGAAGTCGAAATAATCGCCGCTTGATTCATCGCAGGGTATGTTTCTAGCAGCTAATGCCACGCCAGGAAGGGTTGGCTGCTGTTGTGGTAGCAATCCGTATTGAATTTCGCCAGCAATTCGCAGTTTTTCCCGCAGCGCTTCACGCTCTAGCACTTGATGATGTAGACGCGCGTTTTCGACTGCTGTACTAGAGAGTTCAACCACGGTTTGCAGGAGTTCCAAATCTTGCTCACCGAAGACGGTGAAATTGACCACCGCTAGGCAGCCAAAGGTATGCTTCCGAGCAGTAAAGGGAATGACGGCCAGATTGTCAATACGATCCATAATGGGGTCGGGCAGGAATGGGTTTTCTGTTTCCATCCGATGAATAATAATAGGTTGGCCGGTGTCGATGACGGTTTGTAGCACCGTTTTCCCGTCTTGGAAACGAAGTCTGTCCAACATTTCTGCATTAAGTCCCCATTCGACCCGGCATGACAGCGTTGGAGGGGTTCCTTCAAGCAGCATAATGCAGCCCGCTTCCGCCCCCATCGTTGATAACGCGAGTTCCATCGATTTGGTCAGGACCACATCGAGATCGAGTCCACGGAACATCCCGCCAGCTTGTGCAATGGCGCTTAGCCTTGCGGCGTTGACGGCGTGCCGATGTTGTAATTCCTCTCCAAGTTGCACCCGCCATAATGCCAGTCCGAGTTGTTCCAGGATGAACTCGAAACGTTCACGATCGATTTCTGGAATTGGCTCATGTAAGAGTATGGCGCCGTAATTTTCATCACCCGTTCGAAGCGGGTAGAGGGCCGTGGCCTGTATCGCGCTTTCGCCGTAGGCGACTGTCTGAAGCTGCTCAAAGTACTTTGGTGTGCCGTGTTGTATACAGTTGGCTAAGGTTTCCGGATCAACCTCCAGCATATCACCTGTCTTGAGTCCGGGAAGGGTAGAGGTATAGACTTCGCCGTGAACGCATTTCGAGTCGGTAAACAGTAAGGTATACGCCCCGGGCAGCCCATGGCTAATAAATATCTCACGCATGGTGTCTAACAGACTGTCAGTTGCTTGCGGTGTATGGATTGCCGTCGCAATATGCCGTACCGTTGAACCGTTCAGCATGGGGTAACTTCCTTGCACATGGACAGGGTATCGGCAAGTCGGAGTACATCTATCACGACCGTCGGCAGTGCCGCTGGTCGATCGAGTCCAGCTGTGACACGGTCGGCTGTATGTTGCCGGGAAACAAGGCCGGATAGTGGCCCGGACAACGAAGTCCGGGTCTTCCCGAGGTTATGTTCGTTGCGTTGAAGCATTTGTAGTCATTTCGCCTCTGCTGTGGTATCGTTGCTCACGTTATAGGTTCTTAAGGTGATGAAATCTTTCCTGATATCGACACAATCTTCGATGATCTTTAACCGTTTGCTTATATACTCAGGGGATGGCAGGGTTTGCATAGCGAACCCCACCGGTGCGATAGGGAGGTGTTACAATTGGCCGGTAAAATGCCGTCAAGGCAAGCGCACGTCTTGCATACTGCGAAGAGGGAGTTGAATGGCATGGCAGGGGAACAGCACACGTATGACGTGATTGTGATGGGTGGTGGACCGGGGGGCTATGTGGCGGCAATTCGGGCCGCACAGCTTGGCATGCAAGTGGCCATCGTTGAACGGGATACGCTGGGCGGCATCTGTCTGAATTGGGGATGTATTCCGACCAAGGCGCTATTGCGTAACGCGGAGCTGTATCGCCTCATGCAGCGCGGTGAAGAGTTTGGCTTGCTGTGTGACAATTTACGCTTCGATTTCGGAAAAATCATTACACGCAGTCGCCGTGTGGCGGGTCGTCTGAGTAAAGGCGTCGACTATTTGATGCGTAAGAATCAGATTCAGGTCTGGCATGGCGTTGGCCGCCTTGCCGGTAGCGGTGTGGTGACGGTGCATGGCGCCGATGACGTGCTTGCTGCGACGCTGCAGGCACCGCATGTTATCTTGGCAACCGGTGCACGTCCACGCGCCTTGCCGTTCTTGCCGTTTGATCAGACTCAAGTGTTGAGCAGTAGCGAAGCGATGATCCTAGATGAGGTACCGGCATCGCTAGTCATCATTGGGGCTGGTTCTATCGGGGTCGAGTTTGCCTATTTCTATAACGCCTTTAGCAGTCAGGTGACGTTGATTGAGATGCTACCTCAGATTTTGCCTTTAGAGGACAGCGACATTAGCGCTGCCCTGCACGCCGCTTTAGAGAAACAAGGTATTGATATTCTTGTCGATAGTCAGGTAGACAGCGCCAGCGTGATGGCGCCAGGCATCGATTTGCAGGTGCGGACGCCAGAGGGTCGGCGCCTGGTGAATGGCGCCAAGGTTTTGGTGGCGGTCGGCGTGCAAGGCAACATCGAGCATCTTGGTTTGGAAAGCGCCGGGGTGCGCACGGAAAAGGGGTTTATCCCGGTTGACGCCCTCTGCCGGACCAATGTCTCGGGTATCTATGCGATTGGCGATGTCAACGGCCCTCCATGCCTGGCGCACGTCGCTTCGGCTGAGGGCATTGTTACAGTCGAAACGATTGCCGGTCTGGATACACTTGGTGTCAATCAGCAAAATATTCCTGCCTGTACCTATTGTCAGCCACAAGTGGCCAGCGTGGGGTTGAGTGAGCAAGCCGCTCGCCAGGCAGGTCGGACCATTCGGGTCGGACGCTTTCCGTTCATGGCCAACGGTAAAGCGCTAGCCGTCGGTGAGCGTGAAGGTTTCGTTAAAGTTATTTTTGATGCCGAAACTGACGAATTGCTTGGTGCCCATATCATTGGGGCGGAGGCGACAGACTTGATCGCCGAGGTCGGGATTGCTCGGACGCTCGAGACGACACATGATGAGATTCTAAAAACTGTGCATGCCCATCCTACCCTGTCTGAGGCTATCAGGGAGGCGGTGGGTGACGCTTACGACGAAGCGATTCATACTTAAGTTTATTCCGTAGCCAGGATTAGGCAAGTTTCGCTCTGTGCGTTTCACGCTTGCGTTTTCCTCCCTAGAAATTTTATGATAGGGCTCTAGGCAAAAAAGTTGCATTGGCATACAACGTGAGAGAGGACTTCTACTAGTCGATCTCCATGCGAAAGAAGGAGAGCATCGTGGGAGACGTTTCCGGTTATGAACTTGTTGGCCGGGCGCTGCACAATGAAGGCGCTGATACCATGTTCTATATTATGGGCGGTCCCATGCTGGACGCCCAGGATACCTGCCGTAAGTTGGGTATGCGCATGATTAGCGTGCGCCACGAGCAAGCGGCTGCTATGATGGCCAATGCATACGCCAGGCTCAGTGGTAAAGCCGGCGTGTGCTCGACGGCTTCAGGGCCGGCTGCTACCAATTTGGTGACCGGTCTGGCGCATGCCTACACCGATGCCGCGCCGGTTATTGCGTTGGGTGGTGCTAGCCCGATCGGGCAGTTTCACCGCGAGGTGTTTCAGGAAGTTGACCAGCTCAGCATCATGCGTCCTGCGTGTAAGTGGGCTGGACAGGCGATCTCGGCCAAACGCATTCCCGAATATATCAATATTGCCTATCGTCAGGCGATGAACGGCCGCCTTGGCCCGGCGTATCTGGACTTGCCTGGAGATGTGTTGTACAGCCAGGTTGACGAAAATGAGGTGATTTTTCCGGAACCGGCAAAGACGCATCATCGCATTCCGGCTGATCCGGGTATGGTGCAGGAGGTGGTTGACCTGTTGTCGCGTGCCGAACGTCCTTTGATTGTGACCGGCAGCGGTATTTTGTGGTCGGATGCAAGCGAGGAGTTGCAACAGTTTGTCGATGCCACCGGTATTCCCTTCTTTACCACGCCGCAAGGGCGTGGTGTGGTGCCTGAAGATCATCCGCGTTGTTTTCTCAGTGCCCGCTCTTTGGCTTTCCGCGAGGCTGACGTATTCTTGTTTCTCGGTACGCGCTTCAACTATGTCATTAGTTTTGCGCAACCGCCGCGTTTTAATTCTGACGCCAAGGTGATCCAGGTTAATATCGATCCGGATGAAATTGGCAAAAATCGTTCCGTGGACATAGGTATTGTTGGCGATGCCAAGACCGTCCTGCGGCAGATGTTGGAGCTGGTAGACGGTAAGTTTGAGCCGCACAAGGAGACCCCTTGGATTGCAGCGTTACGCGAACAAAATATAAAGGGGCAGGCACGTCTCGAGCCGTTTATGACCTCGGATGAGACGCCGATTCACCCGCTACGGCTATGCAAAGAGGTAAAAGATTTTTTGGATCGAGACGCCATTCTCATCGTTGATGGCCAGGAAACGCTCAATTATGGCCGGCAGTCGATCCCCACCTATGTCCCGGGACATCGTCTGAATTCCGGTTCTTTTGGCACCATGGGCGTTGGTGTCCCGTTTGGTGTCGGTGCCAAAGCCGCTAAGCCGGACAAGCAAGTTCTCGTGCTACATGGTGATGGCTCTTTTGGTATGAATGCGATGGAGATGGATACGGCGGTGCGTCATGATCTGCCGATTGTGACGGTGATCAGCCTCAACGGCGGTTGGACGGCTGACCCTGAAGGCGGTAAGATCGGTCGTGATCTTGGTTACCAGCGTTATGAAAAGATGATGGACGCCTTCGGTGGACACGGCGAATATGTCGAGCAACCGTCGGAGATTCGCCCGGCTCTGGAGCGTGCCTTTGCATCCGGCAAAGCGGCTATCGTCAATGTTAAGACGGATTATCGTGCACGTGCCACAACGCTGCGCTTTAGCAATTACATGACGTAAAATTCAAGCGGCAGACAAAGGTTTGGACGTGAACAAACAGATGGTCCTCGTTGCATTTATGCAGGCCTCTAACTGCTCGAATTACCCGGCGTCATGGCGGCACCCCCTCACGGTGCCGGACTTTTTAACGGCTGCTTACTATCAAAATATTGCCCGTACTTTGGAGGCCGGTAAGTTCCACCTTGCCTTTTTTGACGACCGTCTGGCGATGCCCAGCCAATATGCCGGTGCGTTTGCCGAGTCGATTCAACAGGGTATTCGGGTTGTTAAGTTGGACCTGATCCCGGTGATGACCGCCATGCTCTTGGCCACCCAGCACTTGGGGGTTGGGGGCACGTATTCCACCACCTATTACCCACCCTTTCATGTCGCGCGGCTCTTTGCAACTCTCGATCACATCTCAGGCGGCCGCGCGGCCTGGAATGTGGTGACTTCGCTGAACGATGCGGAGGCACAAAATTTTGGCTTCCAACAGCAGGCGGCGCACGATTCGCGCTATGACCAGGCAGATGAGTTTTTGCAGGTTGTCTATGGCTTATGGAACTCCTGGGATGAGGATGCTCTGGTGCAGGATCGGGTGCAGGGTGTGTTTGCTGATCCTACCAAAGTACATAGGCTTGATTACCAGGGACAATGGTTTCAAGCGCGGGGACCGCTTACCGTACCGCGTTCTCCGCAAGGCTATCCGGTTGTCATTCAGGCCGGCCAAAGCCCTCGAGGACGTACCTTTGCAGCGCGTTGGGGCGAGCTGATTTTTGTCATTTTTCCAACCCTCGAGGCTGGGCAGGCCATTTATCGAGATATTAAAGAGCGAGCGGTAGCCAATGGTCGGAACCCTGACCACATTAAAATTGCTCCTGCGGTCTACGTTACGCTAGGGGAAACCGAGTCAATTGCGCAGGAAAAGCTGGCCTACATTGAAAGTCTGGCCCACCCCATGGATACCTTAATCCTCCTGTCGGAGGTGTTGAATTATGACTTTGGACAGCATGACCTCGATGACACGCTGTCGGACGATGATCTGGCTTCGATGTCTGGCATCCAGGGTTACCGAGATCGCGTCATAGAGATTAGCGGTAAGCCAAATCCCACCGTACGGGATTTCATCCAATGCACTGGCCGTGGTACCTTACAGGAACTACCGCGTTTTGTGGGAACCCCTACACAAGTGGCCGATCAAATGGAAGCTTGGTTCGCCGTTCAGGCATGTGATGGCTTTGTCCTTGCCGCTACTCATATGCCCGGTGCCTATGAGGACTTCGTGCGGCTGGTGGTTCCTGAGCTTCAGCGCCGCGCCTTGTTTCAA
>JAPULM010000142.1 GCA_027294925.1 bacterium | reverse complement strand
GCACCCGTAGTGGGAAACGCGTTCATTGAGGCCCTCCATCAGCTTAAAGAAAAACACAATGCGCTGCTCGTTGCCGTACAACATAAGAGTGGGGATTTGCAAACCAATCCCGACAGTAACTACCGGCTTGACGAGCATGACCAGCTTTATGTTATTGCGGAACACCGTCCATCGTTCTAGACCCGGAGTGAGTTATCAATTCGTTAGGGAGAATCATAAGATCGAATCTCGATTTTTCGGCCTTCAGGGTCAAAGAAATAGATCGAGGTTGCGTTGCCATGAGCGCCCCACCGAGTCGCAGGGCCTTCTGCAATTGCTACCCCATGCTGTTCTAGATGCGCAATCACGCCTGACATATCTGTTTTGGCAATTACCATACAAAAATGATTCAAAATAGCTCGTTGATCACCCGTTATTGTTTCCCCTTGCTCAGCGATTGGAAACAAATCAATAAGGGTGTCGGCGTTCACTCTAACGGATGGGAATGGTACTTCACCTTTCTGGTATTCCTCGACACGTTCACCTGGAAGTCCCAGAACATTAATATAAAAATCCAGAATCCCCTCCATGTCTTGCACATTCAGCACGATATGATCCATAGCCTTGATCGACAGCATCATATTCCCCTTTGTTCTTGGTCAAATCCTTCCTCTTCCTCTTCGCCTTTGGAGAATTCCAGCCAGGTTTCCTCATCGATAGGTTCTTCACTCGGAATTCGGTAATCACCCCTCGCCCACAAGCCAAGATCAATCAGCTGGCATCGATTAGAGCAAAATGGATAGGTTTTCGTTGTCGGCCATTGAACAAGAGTTGAACATTGCGGACATTTTCGCGTATATGTCCGGGCCATGTTTTTGCCTCATTAGTAATGGAAAACGTTATGTATAGAGCATCGATATTCAAACTCCAGTATGTCAAGCTGATGAGATGCCGTCAAGTCAATTAGCAGGACGGTGAGATAGGGCTTAGAAGGAGCTTGACTGACGGCGGAATTCTGTCTATGGTGAACTTCCTTACTGAGCCAGAATCGACCTTGTAATGGAGAGACAGTAATGCCAGTTATTAAAGTCATCGAGTTGGTTGGGGAATCACCAAACAACTGGGAAGATGCAATGCGTGAAGTGGTTGCAGAGGCACAGAAAACACTTCATGGTATCACTCGCGTTGGAGCCAAAGCGTTTGATGTTCGTATAAAGGACGATAAAATACAGTTATTTCGGGTTAGAGCCGAAGTCTCGTTCCGCCTAGAACGCTAGTCTTTTGAGTGGCTCGCAGGTGACCCATACCTCTTGTTCCTTTCTGGGTCGTAGATGACGACTGCTTTTGAAGCGAGCTGTTTGCTTGATGATTTTGTTTATTTAGCTTGACCTTTGATGATTGCCTGCAATTTCGGTAATTTATTAAGGAGAGAGGGATTATTCTGCTTTAACGGGTGATCTCGTGTTAAATTGTCCTTCCCTATTTTACCAATTGGTATCTTTCTTGCTCCTATAAGCCATCCTGAGTTTTAAGTTTTAAAACGGGTTATTAGAACAGTCGCCTCTTGCTCATATGTGACATTATTAAAGGGTTTATTACAGGCAAATTATTGTTGTCTGGAGCGATTGTTGTTATTTGAAAAAAGGAATCAAAATAATGGGAATTCCTAATTTAATTATTGCTCGCAATAGTGGAACTAGCCGGACATTTTGTGCGATGTGCAATGAATCACGCGATTTTTCAGTCGGCCTTGAGTTGTTTCGCATTGATACATTTGGCTTGGTTTGTTTAATTTGTGGTCAAAAACATGCCCCTGAGTTAGTCGCTTTGTTGGCCCTGGGGTGGCTGGCTCAAAACTTCGCTCGAGAAGAAGGAGAAGCTGAGGTGTTAAACTTGAATTAGGTTTACGGCGTGACTTGCAAAGGCTCACTGATTATGCATTCTAGAGAAGGGATTACAATGGACGATTATCCAAAACTAGTCTTTCATGGACAGATAAAGGAAAAAAAAATAAAAGGCTGCAAATGGCTATTTAGCCCCAAAGATGTCATTATATTGACCTGTATTGCTTTTTCAATCTCCGGTTTAATGGGACTTGGTAGTATTATGGTTATTGATTTTATAGACAGTTTAATGCAAATGGGTTAGTCTTTTTCATTCTGAATCTGGGCTTTCCATACCTAATGTTAATCGACCATAACCGATTTGTCCGTCTTGAGGAAATTGCTACCGTTCCTGCTCATTGATTAACCCTATGATCGTACTCCCAAGTGAAGCACCTGTACAATCCCGCGCCATATTTATACCTAACGAGGAATAGTTCAAGGGGACGAGCAAGTAGCGTTCTGGCTTGGTTTTTTGCCTACCAAAATGAAATTTATTTACGATTGATCCGTTACCTACAGGCGCCGTTACCCTTTGGGATGGTTCTTAATGGGGGGACGCGTTAAGCGAGAATTCAAGGGGGGACATGACGATGCACAGCGCCGTGTGTTTAAGCAGTGGCGGTCAGGATTCAACCACCTGTTTGTATTGGGCAATGCGCCGTTTTGACCACCTGCTTGCGGTAGCCTTCGACTACGGGCAACGGCATCGGATTGAACTTCAAGCTGTGCAACGAATATGTGAACAGGCTGGTGTACCGTTGAAGATCTTAAAGCTTTCCATCTTAGAACAGTTAGGCGGCACCGCATTGATTGGTTCAACAGATCACATCAGCTCTGATAGCGGGCACAACGGATTACCCAACACCTTTGTGCCTGGCAGAAACCTCCTGTTCCTAACCATTGCTGCCGCTTATGCATATCAACATGAAATCAATGATCTAGTGATTGGAACATGCCAGACCGATTATAGTGGCTATCCAGATTGTCGTGCGTCTACCGTTCAGGCTATGGCGCATACATTGTCACTCGGTTTGGATTATCCTATATACATCCATACGCCCCTCATGTATTTGACAAAGGGGCAGACTGTTCACCTTGCTAAGGAAGTGGGCGCTATGGAAGCACTGGCCATTTCACATACCTGTTATGAGGGTTTATATCCGCCATGCGGGGACTGTCCTGCATGTGAATTACGTGCAAAGGGTTTTAGGGAAGCCGGCTTGATGGACCCGTTGTTGCAAAGAGTAGCGCAAACGAAAGAATCACGGTGATCAAATCTCCTCTTTTGGCAGGCTTAAGTTTTACCAATGGCCGCCGATAAGACAGGCAGCCGTCATGTGTTCAAGCTTGCCAAAGGAGTCAAATGTGTTCCAGCGCAGAAAGTTCCCCCGAATCAATAAAAGTTATGACATCTCCTACAAATGCATAGACGAAAGCCAGTTTGAGGACAATCCGATCAGTAGTTTGGCGGTAAATATTAGCGGCGGTGGGATCCGCTTTGAAGCCAAGGAAAAACTCGCCAAAGAGTCGGTGGTGGCGTTGGAAATTAATTCCGACAGCTTCGACTCGTCAATCCTTGGCCTAGCACGCGTCAAATGGTGCAAGCAGCGTGGTGATTTATTTGAGGTCGGAGCTGAATTTTGGTGGGTTGGGTGGCGCGACAACGAAGCTCAAAACAATATTGCTGATTATATTGCAACCAAAACCGCAGCCGCGCAATTAGCACTGTAGAGGACAAAAATCAGGCCACAGTAGACCCACATAAATTCGACTAGTAAAGACTACCGACGTTTAGAACGTCGCCTGAAAAAGGTTGGGACCTCTAACAATTTATCCTGGATATTCTTTTTTGTAGATGATTGGGTATCTGAACCTTTCGAAAATTCATGCCAACGTTTTAATGCTTCTTCGTTAAACTTTTCATGCACTTCATAGTCGGCTATCGTTGCGGTTTCGGAAGATGTCTCTAGCACCGAGGGGACGTTTCGGCGAATATTGGATTGCCCAATCTGCTGCGAGCTATCGTGAACATCTGCAGGCTGATCGAAGCCCGTTGCAATAACGGTTACACGCACAACCCCTTCCAATTTCTCATCGATAACGGCGCCAAAAATGATTTGTGCATCAGGGTGAGCCGCCATTTGTACGGCTGAAGCCGCCTCATTGACGTCTAAGAGTGATAAGTCAGGCCCCCCTGTAATATTAATTAAAACCCCGTGTGCACCATGTACCGAGGCTTCTAAAAGTGGACTATCTATTGCGCGTTGTGCTGCAGCCACCGCACCAGCCTCACCCTGCATGACCCCTGTTCCCATAACCGCCTTACCTTGACCAGCCATAATGGTACGGACATCAGCAAAGTCTAGATTGATGAGTCCGGGCAGCAGAACAAGATCGGAAATACTTTGCACCGCCTGTCGGAGTACATCGTCAGCCACCTTGAACGCATCTCGCAACGAGGTGTTCTTATCAACCACTTCAAGTAAGCGCTGATTGGGAATGGTGATAAGCGTATCTACATTGTCTTGTAACTCCTGAATACCGACTTCTGCTTGCATCAAGCGCTGTCGACCTTCAAAAGCAAATGGTTTGGTCACCACACCAACGGTCAGAATATCAGCTTCACGGGCAATGCCAGCAATGACGGGCGCAGCTCCAGTGCCTGTGCCGCCTCCCATGCCCGCAGTAATAAAGAGCATATCGGTCCCAATCAAAGCCTGCTCAATCGCCTCACGGTCTTCCTGAGCTGCCTTGCGGCCGATTTCAGGGTTTGCTCCGGCACCTAGCCCACGTGTAAAATTGGCGCCTAGCTGCAGTCGAAGATCGGGGGTGGTCGCTTCGAGCGCTTGTAAATCAGTATTTGCGGTAATAAATTCGATTCCGTGCAAACCCGCGGCAAGCATAGTGTTAACGGCATTCCCTCCTCCTCCGCCAACCCCGAGAACTTTAATGCGAGCCACACTTTGTACATCATCGGCGAATGTTATCATGCCCACACCCTCCTTCAGTGAAATTGCTCAAGATAGAATTGGCTAGCTTTGTTCGTTCAACTTATTTCGAATCGGTGACGGCTCATAACCTTCGGTACTAAATAAAAGTTCCTGTCTGCCAGAAGAGATCGCCTCCTGCACGTCATCACCGGTGAGGGGAATTAAACGCAATTGTTCCTCAGGCTGACGGTTTAAAAGCTCTATTGCTTCGTTATTTTGCATGATTTTGATGACGTTACGTTTACCCTGGCGGTTTTCAAGCACTAAAAAGTCGCCTTGAGAGAGTGGATTATGCCCCATGGCGCGGAGCGTATTAAGAACGTCACGTAAGGATTGTCCGCGCAAAAAACGACGAAGTTGTGCGAGTCGGCCGATTTCTTTCACATCCTTGTCTGAAAAAAGAACCGGGGTGCGACGTCTGCCGGTATAGGTATGGGGACGTATTAAGCCGGTTTCCACCCAATACATCATCGTACGGTAAGGAATCCCAAGTTGTGTAGCGACTGTATGACTATCGTATAGCTCCAAGGAAATGCCCCAATTTATTGCAACTTGCATTTAGATGGGTCCAAGCATAGTTGATCACCCTGGGTGAAGTCAACCTTATTTTCACCTCGAATAAATTTCCGCTCCGGGTGATTCAGACTATCTATTAAACATAGTAAATACCCGGCAAATATGCCCGAAAAAACCGTTGACAATCTTCCTAGTATTGTGCTACTTCTAGCGCTAACGATGTACATGAGCTAATTAATGTACATAAGGATGACGTTCTTAAACAGAGGGGTTCGGCATGAAAAAACAGTTTTTGACCGGTATGACAGTTTTTTTCACGGTCTTGGCACTCGTATTTTCTCCAGCGCTCGCCGCTAAGAAAAAGGAGCTGAAGATTGGTCTCTTATATGCTCTATCCGGTTTAGCTGCTGTGTATACCAAGGGGACGGTGATTGGGCATGAAATCGCGGCAGAGGAAATTAATGCAAAGGGCGGCGTGTCCGGTCACCAAATTAAGTTTGTTGTACGTGACAACAAATTAAAGCCAGGAATTGCTGTCAAGGAATTTCGCCGCATGGTGACCCGAGATAAGGTTGACTTTGTCATGGGCATTATCAGCAGCGGCGTGGCCCTAGCTGTCTCGCAAGTCTCCAAGGAAATGAAGGTCCTGTTTGTCGATACTATCGCGCAAACCTCGGCTCTCACAGGCGAACAAGGGCATCGTTATGTGATCCGTACCAATACCAACAGTACGACGATTGGCCGTACGGCTGCGCTTGCTGCCGCTAAGGCGGACTGGCTGAAATACTATTTTATCGGTCCTGACTACGAATGGGGACACGTTGTCAATCGCGATTTTTGGGAATTCCTGCAAAAGAAAAAAGAGGGTGTGTCAAAACTCGGTGACCTTTGGCCGAAGTTAGGGGAACGTGATTTTTCTTCGCATATAACAGCCTTACTTAATGCTAAGCCAGATGCCGTATTCAGTTCCCTGTGGGGCGGCGACTTGATCGCATTTATCAAGCAAGCTAAGGCCTATGGGTTCTTTGACAAAATTCAGTTCATCTCGACTGGCGCCGGTGATTTAGACATTCTAAAGCCGATTGGCAAAGAAATGCCGGATGGCATTATGGCCACCTTTCTTTATGCGTTTGACATGCCAGTAGCTGGGAAAGAAAAAGAAAATGCTGCCTTTGTGGCAAAGTTTCTCGAACGTGCCGGCTACGAGCCGAAGTCAGGTGATATTGCAGGCTATACATCAACGTACATGTTGGCCGAGGCAATTGAAAAATCCGGCGCTTTGGTGGATGGGAAATTTAACAGTGAAAAGCTGATCGATACCATCCGTGGCATGTCTTTCGACACCGTATTAGGAAAAGCGACGATTCGGGATTTCGATGGTCAAGCCACTTTCGGCTATCACGCTGGCTATACCTATACCAACCCATGTTATCCCTTCAAACGTCTCAAGAACGTTACCCGAGCAGAAGGCATTGAAGTGCTTCGGAGCAAAGCAGAAGTGGAACTTGCCCGGATGGAATATCAGAAAAAAAGTAAATAACTGTATCTAGCTTCTCAGTCACGCTCTTTACTCGTGTCGTGTACTGAGAAGCTAGATTACTGTGGGTGTCGGGCGCTCTTAGGACAGCACGACACAAAGGAGGGTGCAAATTAATCACCCAATATAGTCTGCCTGTTGAAATTGTTTTCTCAATTCCGGTGCGCTGCACTTAGTCGACGGAGAGTGATTAGTATGGTTGATTTCTTCGCAAGGGCGGTAAGGCAACCGATCACCTACATCGCGCTGGTGGTGGTCGTGGCACTGCTCACAACCTTCGGTTTGAATGTGTTTTTTGTTCAATTCTTTAACGGGCTCATCATCGCTTTCGGTATTTATTTGATTTCCTCTGGCTTGTCCCTGGTCTTTGGGGTGCTTGGGATTCTCAACTTTGCCCATGGAACACTCTATATGTATGGGGCATTCTTGGTTTTTACCGTGACACAATCAATATTGCCGGATTTAGCCGGGAATTTTTGGATTGCGTTAGTTGCCGTACCATTAGTGATTGGTATTTTTGGCGCGATCATGGAGATGGGCTTTCTCCGTCCTATATATAAGGCCGATCCTTTATATCAACTTCTTCTTACCTATGGTCTTGTGTTGATTTTCGGAGATCTTGTCAAAATCTTTTGGGGAGCCGAAAACCTCTCGGTTGCGCGACCAGCTGGATTTGAGGGAACGATGTCTATTTTTGGAAATCTCTTCCCTAGTTATCAAGTGTGGGTTCTTATTCCAGTAGGTATCTGTACCGTGATAGGACTCTACCTGCTTCTCAACCGCACCCGTTTTGGTCGAATTGTTCGCGCCGCGACCCAGGATCGAGAAATGATCTCCGCTTTGGGCGTTAACGTGCGGCTGCTTTACACCTGTGTTTTTGGTATCGGGGCCTATCTTGGCGGGCTTGGGGGTACGGTTCTAGCACCTATGGGCGCGCTGTATCCTGGGATGGATTTCGATGTCATCATCGAAATTTTTTTAGTGGTAGTCTTAGGCGGGCTTGGTAGTATGGGGGGGACAGCCCTTGGCGCCTTGATTTTTGGTCAGTTAAGGTCTTTTGGTATTCTCATTTTTCCGCAATTTGAGTCCTTATTCATCTACATTCTGATGGCTGTCGTGCTTGTCGTACGTCCTCAGGGATTGCTTGGCAAGCAAGTTTCTGCCGGTCATTAAAGGCTTAGTGACCCGATTAATGTTAAGTCTGGATGACTGCTTTCGTTTGCCGACACCCCTGGGAGGGTAAATGTGAATACAACCGATGCTGTATCTGCTACCCCTGCGAGCGTTACGCGGCGGCATGATAGCTCTGGAGAAGGGAAAGTTGTTGGAGCCTTTTTAATCGTATTGGCCGCCTTGTTTTGGGTGCCTGATCTTATTCTTTATATGGAATGGGCGGTATACTGGAATCTGTTCTTAATTGATGTCTTTATATGGTCTCTGTTCGCAGTGGCTTTCAATTTGCTGATGGGTTATACCGGCATGATTTCGTTTGGCCAGGCAGCCTATCTTGGCATTGGCGGTTATACTGCTGGACTATTGTTAAAAAAAATTAGCGGCCTCCCCTTTGCCCTCGGCCTCATTTCCGGCCCCATTGGTGGCGCTCTGGCTGCACTTATTATCGGATATTTTTGTATTCGTCGAACGCATATTTATTTCGCTATACTCACCCTGGCTTTTGGCCATATTATTTACTTGATCTGTTTTAAGTGGTACGACTTCACTGGCGGTGACAACGGCCTAATCGGTATCCCGGTGCCGGATTGGATTCTGGAATCGACCTTTTCGAATTATTATAAATTTGTTCTGGTTATCTGTCTGGCTTCTGTTTATTTGCTCTGGCGAATCGTCAACTCCCCGTTTGGCAAGACGTTAAGTGCGATTCGCGAGAATCCTGAACGTGCTGATTTTGTCGGGGTCAATGTTAAACTGTATCAACTTTACGCATTCATGGTGGCCGGTTTTTTTTCCGGTCTAGCCGGCACGCTTATTATGATTAATGAGCGCAGTATCTATCCCGATCTTGCACACTGGACCCAATCCACCCAAGTGCTTTTGATGTCGTTATTGGGCGGTGTCTATACGTTTTTTGGTCCAATGATCGGGGCATTAATTCTATTGACCATGGACGCAGATATCACCCAGGATTATCCAGAAATCTGGCAGCTGTTTCTTGGCAGTACGATGGTGCTGATTCTTTATGGCCTGCCTGGAGGGATTTTGGGCTTCATTACAATCAGTGATGTCGCAAGTGGTGGTGATGATGATGTCCGCATACGTAAGATATTAGACGAGTTTACGCGAAAGTTTTGGTATTTTTTTATCGGTGCACTCTTTTTTACCGGCTTCTTTAGCATCCTGCTCACACCTCACTCTTGGCTGATTTCGGATGAGTGGGATTTTGTTTTTTATGATCCCATGTCCTGGGGAATCGTGCCCCGCACGATTGTTCAGGCTATCGTTGGAGCCATTATTGTTAAGGTGCTCCTACGTGGCCTTAAAGCCTTTTTGCCCCTACACCGTTGGCTACTGCTTATTTTTCCTCTTGCGCCGTTGGTTTTGCATGTCTATCTAGTCACCCCTCTATCCGGTCTTCTCGTGATCGTTTTATGGGGCTTGTTTACCTACTACAATTTGCTCCAGAAGGATGTCAAATTGGCCTTTCACCCTTCAAGGCGAGATGCATTGTCAACCGCTTCAGGTTCTCAATAGGGCTTAATTATGTTGCTTCGAGTCGAACATGTTACAAAATCTTTTGATGGCTTCATAGCGGTACGTGATTTAAGTTTGACTGTCGAAAAAGGTCAGATCGCCTGCATAATTGGCCCCAATGGCGCTGGTAAATCGACCGCTTTCAATTTGATTACCGGCCACCACCTACCCACCGAGGGGCGTGTGTTTTTTCGTGATCAGAAAATCACCGGGCTTGCCCCACATGCCATTTGCCAAATGGGGATAGGACGTTCATTTCAGCGTACTAATATTTTCCCTCGTCTTTCGGTGTTTGAAAACGTTCAAATTGCCGTCTTGGCGCATTATAAGAAAACGTTAAACTTCTTCACAGCGGCTAAGCATTTGTTGGTCAGTGAAACCTACTCGATTCTCGAGGATGTTGGATTGACGGATGAGGCGGATGCGATCAGCGGTATGCTTTCTTATGGTTTCCAAAAGCAATTAGAATTCGGGATTGCCTTGGCAAGCGAGCCCGAGTTGTTACTTCTTGATGAGCCAACTGCCGGTATGTCCCCACAAGAAACCACCAGCACCATTTCATTAATTGAAAAAATTGCGCATGACCGGGGTCTCACATTCCTGTTTACTGAACATGATATGGACGTGGTATTTAGCATTGCGGAGAAAATAACCGTTATGCATCAGGGTGAGGTTCTCGCGGAAGGCAAGCCTGACGAGGTGCGACGAAACCCGGACGTGCAGCGGGTTTATTTAGGAGAGGTAGAATGATCCTTGAAGTGGACAATATTTACACCTCCTACGGGCTTAGCCAAATTCTCTTCGACGTGTCACTGCGGGTGGATGAAGGTGAATGCGTCTGTTTACTAGGGCGTAATGGGGTTGGTAAAACCACCACCTTGAGGAGTATTATGGGTCTTACCCCACCCAGGCAAGGCGAAGTGCGTTTTCGGGGCCAACCCATCACTCGACTGGCCGCCTTTCGAGTTGCAAAACTAGGTATTGGTTTTGTTCCGGAAGACCGACGTATTTTTCCTGATTTAACGGTTCAAGAAAACCTTGATGTGGCCCGTAAGCCGGCCGTATCATCACGGCGAAATGAGTGGGACATTGAACGGGTGTACGATATTTTTCCGGTGCTCAGAAACCTAAATGATCGCAAAGGCGGTTTACTAAGCGGTGGGGAGCAGCAGATGCTGACCGTGGGCCGCACGTTGATGGGTAATCCCGATCTGATTTTACTCGATGAGCCCTCTGAAGGCCTTGCTCCCCTCGTGGTTCGTGATCTGGCAGAGCAGATACAGCGTCTTAAAAACGAGGGTATTACTATTTTACTGTGTGAACAAAACGCCAAATTTGCCACAGCCTTAAGTGATCGCACCTATATTCTTGAAAAGGGGCAGGTGCGATTTACTGGAACGATTCGGGAACTGGAAGAAAACGAAGAGGTCAGGCAGCAGTATCTGTCCATCTAAAACGTCATCACCCCTAACAAAATAGAGCCATCGTAAAGGTAAACTTACTTGTCACCTTGCTGGGTTAATGGTGGCAGGGCGTGCTAATCAACTGCTTCAGCCATCTTTTCTACCACAACTGTTTCATGAACGGCCGGTGAATAGATCTCCATCACTTCAAGATCATCCGAACATTCAAGCTCGTTGTGGATAATACCTGCAGGTTGTAGACAGCAATCTCCTTCGTGAAAGGTGTATTCCCCTTCCTCTTTATAGATAAATTTAATCCAGCCTTTCAATACATAAAACATTTGAAAATCAAGCAGATGTTGATGCAAACCGGTAGTGTGAAACTCGTGCGTGCCCCCCTTCGATTCTTCTTTAATTCGAATCACATGGGCACGAAATTGGCCGTGTGTCGCATGATCAATGCCAAGATCACGGTATTCCATAAAACTGCGCAGACCTGGCTTGTAAACGGCGTCTTTCTTGAAATTTGCATTAAATAGCTGTTTCTTATCACTCATGGTGGTTATCCTTCATCCTCAAGTTGCAACTGCACTAGGCCACAAGGCTGATGGTGACTATACCGCATCAACAAAGAGCTAGAACTATTTCCCGTTCGTGTATAGCGCATTATGCAGCACCTGGCCCGGAAGGGCACCGGTCGGTTGGCCATGCTCGATCAGCACCTCACCATTGACCACGGTATAGGCAATACCCTCTGCTTGTTCGCGAATGCGCCAGCCGTTATTTGGAAAGTCGTGTACGATATCCTCCGTTACCGGCGCAATGGTAGCCGCATCCCATATAGCCAAGTCCGCTGCTAGGCCAGGACGCAACATGCCGCGATCATAAATTCCAAAAGCGGCAGCCGAGTTACCGGTGATTTGATGCACAGCAGCTTCTAACGACATAATTTGCTTTTCGCGCACCCAATAGCCTAGCAGGCGTGTACTGAAACTAACCCCACTATCAAACTGCACATGGGCACCGCCGTCGGATAGGCCAACAACCGTATAGGGGCTGGAAAGCAATGTTGCCACAGCTTCGGGGTCGACATTAATCTCACGCAAAACAAAAACGGTGTTTAACTTTTCTTCTACGGTCAGATCTAGAAAAGCATCGAACGGGTCTTTGCCTAACTCAGAAGCGAGCTGCGCCACGTTTTTGCCCTTTAAGCCTTTATTTTGAGACAAATGTGGTTCAACGATTTCCATTAGTTCCCAGCGTTGAGAAAACATGGCTGTGGCGCCAGGCGCTGCTAAATCTTCACGGAGTTTCTGTCGTACAGCCGGATCGCTATAGGCGCGGAGCTTATCTTCATCTGAGCTTATTAAAATGGGATGCCAATGTTCCATACCGCGGAAAACCTGACAATTATGGCCGTCAAAGCGTTGCTTGATTGAATTCGGCGAACACATAGGGAAGGCGCGGCTTCCAGCTCTCACTGTTTCTTCGACAACGGCTAAATGCTCTTTCCAGCGTTCGGGAGCCCGGGCGCTCTGTAAAATGGTGTTATACATAATACGGCGGCCGCAAGCGTTTGAAAGCTTAGTTAGAAGTCGACTCTCGATTTCAGGATTGGCGCCGCCACCACATTGAATGACACCGGTGCCAACTTGTCTTAGTACATCCGTAACGGCGAACAATTCCTCGTCTGGCGCACAAGAGCCGGAAATTCGCCGGCCTTGCAGATCAAAGTGCCCGCGGTTGCGGGTAATCGACATGCCAAGTGCGCCGGCCTCCAGGCCTTCCTTGATAAGCGCTTGCATGGTGCGGATCTGCTCGTCCGTTGCGGCACGACCATCTTCTTGACTCGCCTCGCCCATTGCATAGTAACGCACTGCTGAATGCGGAATGAGCGTTCCGGCATTGATTCCCAAACGCAACCCAACCCGTTCCATGTACTCAGGGTAGGTTGTCCATTGCCAGTCGACCGCAGCATTCAACACATCCATAGGAATTGCTTCGACGTATGATAATTGGCCGGCAAGACGTTCACGATCGGCAGCTTTAACCGGCGCCAGACCCAGGGAACAGTTACCGAAGATCACCGTTGTTGAGCCATGATAACAGGAGAAGGAACAAAGTGGATCCCAAAGTACCTGAGCATCATAATGACAGTGGTTGTCTATAAAACCTGGAGACACCACTAGCCCCTCTGCATCAATGGTGCGATTGGCCGCACCGCTGAGTTTGCCGATTTCAACAATTTTGCCGTTTTTGACCGCTACATCACCAAAAAAACTTGGTTCACCTGAGCCATCAACGATGCGGCCATTTTTAACTAGAAGATCAAGCGCCATACCGTACCCTCCCTGTAGAAGATGCTATGAAAGCAGCACAACAAACACCATGTAATGCGCGTCACCCCTGCAAAACAACGGTAACGGGGAAAAGATACATGTTAGTCTATACACGTAATGGGCAAAATGGTCAACTTATTTGAGTCATTCAAGGTGGGTGGAGAGGGAGCCTTTAAATCATAAAATTCATCTGTTCCACAATGCTTTCGCCGAGCCTTTGGTCGCCATCAATCTGCACCTTGCCGGCTTCCAGTGTCTGCTTTGTCTCCCACCGACCGCATCCCAAACAGGTGAAGGTTTCAACATCCATTGTTAGTCGTACCGTTGGGTACGAAGGCGCCACATCGAGGACATTGGCACGCTTTTCGTTTACCCCTATGGCCAGTAGGCGTCCAGCCCCACCGGTGATCTCAAATACCACAGTTGCACCGTCGGGCGCCTGGGCTTTACGGCCAACGACAAATGGCATTGCCATCGCACAACGACCTACGGCGTGCTCAGCAACGGGTCCCTCCATATCGCCGGGCCGACGCAGAGCGCGGCGCATGTCTTGCAAATGAATCCAGGCATCAAAAATTCGAATTTCCACCAGCAAGTGAACCGTGCCGGGGCCAATGGGGGTTTGAGTTTTGGCCGCAAAGTCATCTTCACTCATGCTTCGCAAAAGCTTGAGCCGCTCAGCCGTCACTTCTCGAAACTCTTCCAGAACCTCTGTTCCAGAACGGTCACGACGCCAATCGACCACCACTTCATTACGCTCGCCACTTTCGTTTTTCACATGGCTCAAATCCTGCGCTGTATGATCCGGTGCAGGCCGGCCGAGAATGCGTGATTCTGAGCCTGTCAGGTGGGATAGTTGATCCTGCACCGACCATCCTGGACAGTCGGTTGGGAGCTTCCACTCCTGTGCAGTCAGACTAGCGCAACACTCGTTTATCGCTTGCCAAACGCATTCCATTTTATTAACCACTTCTGGTGAACGCATTGTTGCTCTCCTTAATCTGTTATGTTCATATGATGAATGAACGGTTCCTAAATGCTGGTTGGGGGTTAGAATATGAATTTCCTAAACCGTTTTCAAGCGCAATGTTTGTCTTGAGGCTCATGGACGTCATTTGCCATGCCGTAATGGTGGCGGTTTTCACCTTGTTGGGAGATCGAAAGGAAGATTGACGCTACAGTCGTGTACATCTAATATTGAGTTGACATGTTTTGGAACACCGAGTTGCTAGAAATGGAGGATTGTCATGCGCGAGGTCTATGGAGTAGGTGATTTTCGCTATGAATATGTTGATGGCTGGGGCACGTTACCTGCGGGGGTAAACTTTCAAGAATGCCCGGGGGTAGCTGTCGATCCGCAGGACAATGTTTACATCTTAACGCGCGGTGAACATCCCATCATGGTTTTTAACCGCGAGGGGAATTACTTGCGAACCATAGGTCAGGGCGCCTTTAGTGACCGCACACACGGTCTTTATGTTGCCCACGATGGCTCGTTATTAATTGCCGACGACGGCATTCATACGATCCAGAAGTTTGACACCGCCGGCAACAAATTGATGGAAATTGGCCAACGTAACAACCCCTCACCTAAATGGGGCGGTGAACCTTTTAATCGGCCAACCTCTGCCGCTATTATGCCGAGCAACGGTGATGTGTATGTATCAGACGGCTATGGAAACTCCCGTATCCATGTTTATACGGGCGCTGGTGAGTATAAATTCTCTTGGGGTCGGCCGGGTATCGACGCCGGACAGTTTATTCGTCCGCATAATATTGCTGTTGATGATAAAGACAATGTCTATGTTGTTGATCGAGAGGCACACCGCATTCAGATTTTTGACCCACAGGGTAAGTTTCTCACCATGTGGAACAATATTCATCGGCCTGACGCGATGGTACTATGGGGGGAGCACATTTACGTTGGTGAGTTAAATGGCATGGGCGGTGTTGATGACGCACCGGGCCTAGGACATCGGGTGTCAATTTACGATCTCAAAGGTAACATGGTGTGCCGATTTGGCGCTGATGAAGAGGGTGAAGGAGCCGGTCAATTTATCGCGCCACACGGGATCGCCGTAGACTCTCACGGCGATATCTATGTGGCTGAAGTCTCCTACACTATTCGCGGTCGTCACTTAGAGCCGCCGCGTGAACTCCGGAGTATTTCAAAATACCGGCGAGTGTCGTAAGCATACCCGTGTAATGCGATAACGAGGTTCTTCGGTTCGACCGAACGTTGTGCGCCACGATGCGAAGCAAGTTGGCATTACGGCAGATACGCATAAGTTTTGTGTCCACGCGGGGCGAGCGACCGCCATTACGAATGCGTTGGAGAATGGTGCCGACTTTGGGCGTGTGCAAGAGTGGACTGGACACGCCAATATCTCGACGACGCGTATGTACGACAAGCTGCGGAAGAAGGTTGAGGATAGTCCGTCGTTTAAGGTGCGGTATTAGCGTATTTGATATCTCTAGGAGCAACGGGCCGCAAGCGGGAGGCACGTACTCGAGGCAAGGGGGATCGCAGGTGCCTTCATCTGTGCCGGCCATTGCACGGCCGCAGACATGACACCCGGAGGAGCGAGACATGGCACGACTAGACGACAAAGTGGCGTTGATTACCGGTGCGGCAGGGGGGATTGGACAAGCAATGATCCGGCGTTTAGCCGCGGAAGGCGCTCATATTGTCGCGGTGGATATTGATGCGGGGTTTGCCCAAGAGACTACTGCCGTAGTTACGGCGCTGGAGCGCAAGGTCGCAACGCTCCAAGTTGACGTGACGCAACAAGCCGACATCGATCGCATGGTCCAACACACCGTCGATACGATGGGGCGGCTGGATATTCTGATGAACAACGCCGGGGTCTTACGCTTTCAAGACATGCTCGATATTACGGCAGCGGATTGGGATTTCGTCTGCGACGTCAATCTCAAAGGCGCCTTCTTCGTCATGCAGGCCACAGCGCGGCAGATGATCCGGCAAGGTAACGGCGGTAAAATCGTCAATACCGCCTCAGTTTCCGGCAAACAACCCGAGCCGTTTTTCGTGCACTATGGCGTCAGTAAAGCCGGCCTGATTTCCATGACCAGAAGTGCCGCAGTCGTCCTTGGCCCCCACGGCATTAACGTCAACGCCGTGTGCCCCGGCTCTACCGTCACCAACATGCACCTGACGGTAACGCATGCTCTGGCCGAGCGTAACAACATCTCGCTTGACGAGATGATCCAGCGACGTGAAGCGTCCCTGCCGACCGGCCGGCGTAACGACCCTGCCGACATTGCCGCCATGGCCGCGTTTCTGGCCTCATCGGACGCCGGCAATATTACCGGGCAGGCGTATAACGTCGATGGCGGCGCCGTCATGACCGCCTAGCTTCCCGCTCTGTAGAGACTCTGACATGCCTAAACGTTTACCGTAATCGGCGTGGGAATCTTACGATGTGTGTCATACGTTTCGACCTGCTTAGAGAAAACACAGAAGCGCCAGGAGTCCCCCCACACCCCTGGCTTGTGGGTAGACCTCCCCTCCATGGGTGCCCATAACTCCTGACGCTACCATACAACACTCGAATGTGCAAGACGGTCAAGGTCGGTCCCCGACCTTACATAAACCCGAGGTCGCAACCTTGCATGATGGCCGTCACTTCGTCTTTGACCGACGCGATCATGGTTGGGGTCAGCTTGAGTAGCGGCACCGACACGATATCGGCAATCTCGATGTCGGCAGGCAGCTCCTGTCCATACCCTGTGGTGCGCACGAGCATATTGGCAAAATGAACCACGAGCAGTTGCTCGGAAGTCATGGCGGCGTCTTCGAGGCGCGCATGGTACAGGCAAATGTCGGCGAAGTCTGATGGAAATTCCCATTGCCGCAAGAGATTGCGACCAAACGTGGCGTGCTGCGTATCTAAGATAGCGGAGACGTCTGAGAACTCTAATTCAAATGTGCCTTGCAGGTCCAATTCCGCCAGCATCTGAATGAGCAGGAGCCGCCCGATGTCATGCAACAATCCCATCGTAAAGAGTTCCTCAGGGGCGGCAAGATCCAGAAGTATGGCCGTCTGTTGCGCGGCATGCGCACAGGCTAAGGCATGATCCCATAGTGGCTGTAACAGCATCTGGTAGGTGGGATTGTTGATCGTATAAAGCGAACGGTTGGCCAGGATTTCGACGTACTGTGTGGTGACTTCCAGTCCCAAGCGTGCAATGGCTCGCTCAAGCGTCTTGTTCTCGGTTGCGCCTCGATAGTACACCGAGTTCGACACGCTGATCAGCTTGGTGGTTATGCTCATATCCTGCTTGAGAAAATCCGCAATCTCCGCCATTGGCGGGTCATCCTTGAGCAGTGCCCTGAATTGAGCGGGAATGGGAGGGTAGACCGGCAGATTCACCTCACCTGCTTTAATCCGTGCAGTAATTGTTTTTAGAATCCGCTTCTGGGTTCCGATGGCGGACGATAGATTCTGGGAGGTGATATACTGCCGCAAGGCCAACAGTTCGGCTTCGAGTTCGGCGATCCGTTGCTCCAGTTCCGTGATGGTGTGCTGCGTCGCTTGCTGCCGGGTAGACCTGTCGAGCATGTCCCGGATGGCGGGCAGCAGAAGGGCATGATAATGTTCAGTCTTCACCCCATAGTTGAATGCCCCCAATCTTACTGCTTCAGTGGCACACTGGGGATCGTCGGGAGGACTCAAGAACAGCACCGGCACCTGGGTTTCGGTCATGATCTCCATGAGTGTATCGATGCCATTGTTGTCAGTGAACGCGTGATCGAGTAGTACGATCTCGGAACTGGGAAGGTGCAGGTTGACTTCGGCTGGGGTGGTGATCCCATGAACCGTGTGGGAGGGCTCAAGGCAGGCTTGGATTCTTTCGATTTCACAGCTATCACCCGTTACCACAAGTACGGATGCCATGCCAGAACTCCACTCATCACTAATGAATCGCAGGCGCGAAATGAAGTGACTAATTTAGATCACTTTTTCGTTTTAGCTGCTTTGAAGTCTGCATAAAACCGCTTGGAAGCGCGTCGGTTACTGCCAAGTTCATATGCTAATTGCCTGAGACACAAAGACTTCCGATATTGCTAATGCCTTAAGGAGATGTTTCCGTATACAAGCGTGAAGACAAGCGACGCGTTATTGCGCCACTCAGCTTCGCTGAATGAACGGCCGAAGACAGGATCGCGCTCGGGAGGGCTGCTATCGACTTTGAGGTAGCGGATCTATATCGTCTCCATTATGGTTCGGAGTCGCGCCGTTATCGATGACTTCGACGTCTCCAGGGTCTTTGGAGTCTGAAAACAGGGCAAAACCCGTGCCACCCGCCCAGCAGTCCGCAACGCCGCACAGCTTCTACAATTCCGCCGTCTAGTACCGTCCTAACTGCCGACCGAACTGCCCTGATTTCTATGCACCATGCACAGGAATATGTGCACTCCATACTCGGCAGAGGGTTTTGTCGCAAATTTTGTTCGAGGGTACTTGAGGGTGAGTTGCCACCCATCGGTGGGGTAATTAGGAGGCCAGAGCGTAGAACTGTTCGGCCGCAGTGAGGCTCTCTTCACCCACCTCAGTTTCCATCTGTTTCTTCTTGATCATCCGAATCAGCTCGATGCCGGTGAGGGTGTTCTGCGCCGCATCGAACGATTTGAATCCCAACATGGGTCGTGCGATCCTCTTGACGCCCCGGTGGTCCTGCTCAACGATATTATTGAGATATTTGCATTTGCGAATGTGAATCTGAGTCCCATGCTCGGCATTGTAGCTGACGATGGCGGCAGCATTCGCTCCACTCGTGTCGATGTTAATCTTTTCGGGCGTGCCGTTGCGGTCGATCGCCTTAGCCAAAAACCTCTTGGCCGCCTTTTGATCGCGCTTCTCGGTGAGCAGGAAATCAATCGTTTGCCCCGTCTTATCCACTGCGCGATAGAGATAGACCCACAGGCCCCTG
>JAPULM010000141.1 GCA_027294925.1 bacterium | reverse complement strand
CCGTTGACCCCCGCGACAGCACCTCAACCTCGATATACCAATTGGAGACGGCGATGGGCTCTGCCATTGCTATCTTTCAGGAAGCTGAGGCGGTCCGCGTTCCTCGCACCCGCTTTGTCCCGGTCAAAACCACCGACGATTTGCTGGCCGTTCGTTCTAATGCCTATGTTCTGACAGACGATTTTCAGGTCCTGCCTCATCCCTCCCGCAAGTTCGGGCAAGTCATAGTAACTATGGATTCTGCCTATTACGGGCTGATTGACGATATGGAGGCCCGTTTCCCCCATGGTGTGCCATCCCTGCTGGAGTGTGAAGACCTACAGATACAGGGCGATATAAAATTTGGGCGAAACGTTATCCTCAAGGGTGTCGTACAGCTTGTCAATGAGTCGAAGCAGCAGGTTGAGATCGAAGATGGTACGGTGATTGAGGGGGTGTGGCAAAGATGAGAGAGGAAAACCGAGCTTACCGCACCGTCTAGATGCGCCCCTCGCACTCGCCATTGCTGGCTGGTAGTGCTGCTGCATGCGATACTGAGAAGCGTACGTAAATAGTTTCTCGACTCGCTCTGCGAGTTCTGCTATTATCTGCCCCAATTTGTCGGCGTCCACGCCTCTTAAGCAGGTGCGTTCAGGCAGCATCAGACCTTGCTTGAGGCAGGTTTATCCTCCTTTTCCTTGGCGCCCGAAGCACACATAATGATGTAAAAGCGCGTAGGGGTATGGTAGGGTACAATTGCCCGTAAGGGATGTATGTAACACACGGGGCGTCACACGCCCTCAAAAGGCTGATTTCTCTCAGCGCTGAAGGAAAGTCGTCCATGCGGCACGTGATCATTTGTCAGGAACGGGAGCTTTTGGCCCAGGGTCATCCTATACTCCCGAATAGCGGGACGATCCTGTATCTGGTTGATAATCGTTCCTTACAACGCAAACTGTCCAAGGCAGGGCATCAGGCCATGAGCGGTGACTTGCGTGATGGTCGCATTTATCAGCGAGCTCATTTGAGCCACGATGATCAAATACTCATCCAAGTCCACAGCCCACAGCTCACCGAAGGGATCATCCAGCAGCTGCAGCACATTGGCGATCAACCCCCCGTAGTCGTGATGACCAATAACGGTTGTCTGGCGACCTTACCACCAACGGTGAAACATGTTTCGGCAGAAGATCTCCTGTCGCAGGCGACTGAGTCGGCACTGGGGCGCGCCCGCACGCACCAGATGGTGCAAAAACTCCGTGCCACTTTAGCGTGCGCGAAAAATTTACTCATCTTGGTCCAACACGATCCTGACCCCGATGCTATCGCCAGCGCTCTAGCGTTGCGCACCATCTTGGGCCGCAACAAAACCACCGCTCCCATCGGCTCCTTCGGTCAGGTCACGCGTCCGGAAAACGTCACCATGATTCGGCTACTGGAAGTAGAAATCGAGCCCCTCACCGCCGGGACCCTGGACCAATACGATGGCATTGCTCTGGTCGACGTGCAACCACCGTATTTCAGTGACAACGTGTTGCCCCCCATTGACGCGGTCATTGACCATCATCCACAGGTGGCCACCTATGCGGCCCAATACTGCGACGTGCGCACTAATTTCGGCTCGACGTCGACGATCTTCGTGCAGTATCTCCAAGCCGTTGATGCCAAGGTCACCCAGCGCCTGGCCACCGCCCTCTACTACGGCCTCAAAACCGATACCCTCTTTTTGGGGCGAGAAACCACCGACGCTGACATCGCAGCCTTCACGTTTCTCTACCCGCTCGCCAACCATAGTCTCATCCGACGCATGGAACGTCCCGAGCTGCCGCTGCGCGATCTCGATGCTTTAGGCCATGCCCTGCGGGCTCGCACCATCAGTGGCACGACATTTTTTACGCATGTGGGGCTGGTCGAACGCGAAGACGTATTGCCGCAATTTGCCGAATTCTGCCTGCAGGTCGAGGGCATTGGGCGCTCGGTGGTCTCCGGCATTTTCGGAGGCCATCTGGTGGTGTCACTACGCAGTGATGAACACGTGAAAGGGGCTGGCGGACTCGTCAGACAAGCCTTCGGTCAGTTTGGCAGTGCCGGTGGCCATCGTTGTATGGCCAAGGCCGTGGTCCCTTTGGTTGCCCTGGAAGAGCACTTCGGCCGACTCAATGATGCGGATTTGGCGCAGTTTGTGCAAAACCAGATCCTGCAATGCTTGGGGGCCTCCACGACCGTCTAACGCCCTCGGGCTGTACCCGCCGCTGCTTGGGGCGCAGCCTACAGCACGACGCCACGAGTGGCGTGATGGTTTTGGCCGCTGCCGGCCTTCAGGAAGCCCTCGACGCGTTCGACACAGCTATTGCTGCCAATCCGCAGAGCACGCTGGTATGGTTGCACAAAGCCGAAACCTTGCAGACACTAGAACGCATCGAGGCAGCGCGGACAGCCTACGAGCAGGTATGGAGCCAGAGTCCCGTCTCGCAGCCGTTTCACGTCGAGGTACAACAACACCTCCAGCCCATGTACCAGCGACTCACCGCCTAAGACAGGTTTCCCCTCGAATCTGAGCCTCGACGTTTATCCCTCAGCGGTAACCGGATCAATTATCCGCTTGATTTCCGTGACCTTCGTCGCCGGAAATCCGCTCTTTTCGGCATGTTCGTAAATCAGCGCCTCATTCGTAGCGAGGTATATGCAGAAGGTTTTGTCGCTTGCCACGTACGAATGTTCCCACTGAATGTCAGGTCCCAGCTCGGCCAGCACCTCCCTGGATTTTTGCGCTGC
This sequence comes from bacterium, assembly GCA_027294925.1. The sequence continues at coordinate 92 of JAPULM010000141.1, read as the reverse complement.
AGCTTTCAGCGCCTCTCGTTCAGCACTGCCTATGGCAGGAAGGTCTCTTTCGATGACGTATCTTGGCATCTCTGCCTCCTTTGTTGTGTGTT
>JAPULM010000140.1 GCA_027294925.1 bacterium | reverse complement strand
GAAAGCGCACCTCGATGCGCTTGGCCTTGGGACTAGGCGAATACATCGGGATGCGCACGCCAGCACTGCGGTTGCGGCTGGAGTAAGCCAGGTTCACCGGTGCTTCAAAACCCGGCACGAGGCGCTTGTAAGAGTTGGTAGTCGGTGCCACCAGAGCACACAGGGCTGGGGCGTGCTTGAGAATGCCGCCGATGTAGTGTAGACACATCTGGCTCACGCCGGCATAGCCGTCACCAGCGAACAGCGGCTGACCATCTTTCCACAGACTCTGATGGGTATGCATACCGGTACCGTTGTCATTAAACAACGGTTTGGGCATGAAAGTTAGCGTCTTGTTGTTGCGATGGGCCACATTCTTGAGGACGTATTTGTACCACATGAGCTTATCGGCCATCTTCACCAGCGAATCGAAGCGCATGTCGATCTCGCCCTGGCCGGCGGTGGCTACTTCGTGGTGCTGCGCCTCGACTCGGATACCGAGCTGCTCCAGCGCCAAAACCATTTCGGTGCGGAGGTCGTGTAGGCTGTCCGTCGGCGGCGTCGGGAAGTAGCCCTCTTTATAGCGCGGCTTGTAGCCCAGGTTCGGCCCTTCATCACGACCGCTATTCCACTGCCCCTCGACCGAATCAACGAAATAGTAGCAGGCGTGTTCATTGCTATCAAAACGGATATCGTCGAAGACGAAGAACTCTGCCTCGGGACCGACAAAGGCTGTGTCAGCCACACCGCCGGCTTTCAGGTAGGCTTCCGCCTTCTTTGCGATGTTACGCGGGTCGCGGCTGTAATTCTCCCGCGTGATGGGATCGACGATGTCGCAGATCATCACCAACGTGGTCGCTTTCATAAACGGATCCAGGCACGCCGTAGCCGGGTCGGGAATAATCAACATATCACTGGCATTAATGGGTTGCCAACCACGGATGCTGGAGCCATCAAAACCGTAGCCATCGGAAAAAACATCCTCGCTCAGCTCACTAACCGGCACGGTCAGATGCTGCCACAGCCCGGGCAAATCCAGGAAACGCAGATCAACCATCTTGGCACCCTGATCGGATGCAAATTTGACAACTTCACTCGGCGTCATGACACATTCTCCTCTCATGGTCGCAGTTGACGCGGTTGAACCACCGCCAGGCAACGTCTGCTAGACAGCTTCTTCTCCGCGTTCGCCGGTGCGAATCCGAATAACCTCCTCGACTGGTGTGACAAAGATCTTGCCATCACCGATACTCCCTGTGCGGGCAGCCTCCATAATCGTTTCTACGACCGTGTCTTCCATGTGATCGGGGACAATAATTTCTATCTTGGTTTTGGGCAAAAAGTCAACGACATATTCAGCCCCCCGATAGAGCTCGGTATGACCACGCTGCCGCCCGAAACCGCGGACCTCGCTGACCGTCATACCCTGGATGCCCGAGGCGTTGAGCTTCTCTTTCACCTCGTCCATCTTAAAGGGTTTGATGATTGCTTCAATCTTCTTCATGACCATACCTCCTTAGCAACCCCGCTCAGACCACACGGTAGTGGACGACAGATGTCCTGTAGGTCACCATAAGCCGGCCTCGTTCACCATGGCTGCAGCCCACGTGCCCTCAGGCACTGCAGGCGCTGTGCTCTGACACAACACCCAACGGGTCAGTCACCCTCGATGCATCGAAAAAACAGTACCGAACAGAGCACCAAGATGCCAGCCAAAGTCCCGATGATTACCGACGCGTTGGCATCAGACACTACGATGGCGACATGGTCGACAAGCGCCCAGTAGAGCAACAGGCCCAGGCACTGATCGAGTGTATCATGGTCGAGGCGCTAAAGTCGATAAATCCAAGCCTGTCGACTCAGCCACCACTTTGTACATACCACTCTCAATCAGCTGCCGAGGACGGGGTAAAGACACATACCCGCTCTCCTACTGCTTCTCGTGACCACGCAGAGCATGTTCCCGCGCTTTCTTGGCGTCCTTTCGTGCCCCTTGCGAACCTGTTGATGAACCTGCATGGGGGAAACCCTCCATCGATATGAAAGCTAGTGCAAATCCAGTGCCAAGATCGTATATCCTGTATCTATATGTCCTGTATCTAGTTGAATAAGACGATTTGTGTAAATATGAGGCCCGTTCTCCAACATATTGGCAAACATTATTGTGAAATAAGCGCCAATAATGTTTGCCGCACAAAATTGTCACTTTCCCCTGCCCTCCACCTACCACTGGGCAGAAATCGTCCTGGAGATGGGCCCCAACGTCTCATGTGCAAAGTCTCGAAGAGACACGCAAGTCGTTTTCGACTCTCGTTACGGCGCTGCCCCCACAGCTTCGCGAGCTTCGCGCCCCTCGTCTGCTGCAACTCCCACTGCAGGTTCCTCGTCGGGAACAATCACGACTCTGAGCTCCTCGGGCTCTGCGCCTGCCCTTACAAACGCCTCCTTTTGCTCCGCTTCCACCTGTTCGGAAAAACGCACCAACAACACTAAACAGGGTGACAGCGTTACCAGGACGCCGAGCAACAGCAAGACATCCTGCGTCGCCAGCGCCTCGATACGGAACAAGAAGCCAGCCAGCACCGCACCCGCATTGCCACCGGCACCGACAATCCCCGCCACCGGCCCGACTGCCTTCTTATTGATGAAGGGGACCACACCAAACGTCGCGCCTGAGGCCATCTGCACCAACAAGCCAAAGAGAAGCATCGCAGCCACAGCAAGCCCCAAGATCGGCATACGCGAGAAGGCGATCAGGGCAATACCTTCCAGGAAGAGTACAACTCCTAACAGCTGGACGCGGCCTTTGAGCCCACGCAGCTTCGCAAAGCGATCGGAACAGATGCCACCCAGAGCCCGCGCAAAAATGTTCATGAGCCCGAACAACCCGGCTATGAGGCCAGCGGTTGTGACGTCCAGCTGAAAGCGGTCGTAGTAATACAGTGCCGCGATATTGTTAATGGTAAGCTCCATGCCAAAGCAGGCCGCATAGATCACAAAGAGGACCCACACGCGGTAGTCTTTGGCCACGAGCAGAAACGACCCATGCTCTTTGTCCGTCGTGGGGGGCAATCTTCCCTGAGCCCGCAGCTCCTTGTAATTGCCGTCAGGGGCATCCTGCGTGCAGAAATAGTAGGCCAGGCCCATGAAAAATAACACCACCCCCGGCACCATCATGGCTAAACGCCAGCCGAGCGATTTATCGACACCAAACATCAAAAACGCCGAGAAGATCAAGGGGATCACCATCTGCGTCGCCCCAGCGCCTACATTGCCCCACCCAGCGGTGGCTGCATTCGCCGTGCCGACACAATTGGGCGCAAACATCATGGAGGTGTGGTACTGGGTGATGACGAAGGAGGCACCAATGGCGCCGATCGCCAGGCGAAACAACAAAAAGCTTTCGTAGCTCTGGGCCAACCCGATACCCATCACCGGGAGAGAGCCGAGAAGCAACAGCCAGGTGTAGGTAAGCCGCGCCCCAAAACGATCGCAGAGCGGCCCGCTGAGCAAGCGGAAAAGCACAGTGATAGCCACAGAGGCAATGATCGTGTTGCCAATCTGGGCCTTTGTGAGCATGAGATCTTCGCGCACGATGGCCATCAGAGGTGCGATGCCAAACCAGCCAAAGAAACAGA
>JAPULM010000014.1 GCA_027294925.1 bacterium | reverse complement strand
TTATTATGAGACGGATGCGCAAGGCAATCCACTGCCCTATATTCAACGCGTCGAAGGGCGCCCAAAAAAAGCAGATCGCGTCCGTCTGACCGCCCTACGAGCCGGCGAGGTTGATCTCATCGATAATATGGCGTATGCCGACGCGGCTGAATTTCCCAAGAAGTACGCCGGTAAGTTCCAGACCTGGGACATTCAGGCCTTAGGCACGGCGTTTGTCACCTTTAACCTCGACAAAGGTCCGTTTGCGAATAGCAGCCCTGATGGCAAACTGCTGCGACAGGCGGCGGCCTATGCCACCGATCTAGAAGCAATCGACCAGGCCGTATTTTACAAACGCGGGGACATCGCCACGGGCTATTTCCCCGCGGTCAGCCCCTGGTATACCGGTGCGGAGGGCTGGAAGGGCAAATACGACCCGGAAAAAGCCAAGTTTATACTGAAAAAAGCCAGGGCCGTCGGCACCACCATCGTCTTGCAGGCCAATTCGACCTATCCCTACATGCAGCAGACCGGTGAACTGCTGCAGGCGATGTGGACAGAGGTTGGTTTTAAAGTGAAATATAATATCTATGATCGGGCCGTTATAAAGGCAAAACGGCGCGCTCGGGACTTCCATGCCGAATCCATGGCCGGCAGCTTTCGTTTCGACCCCGACGGCTTTTTCGCCCGTCAGGTCCTCTCAACCTCGGCCACGACGAAGGTTGAATCAGGCTTCCGCAATGAACGGGCCGACAAGCTCATTGCCGAAGCGCGTCGGACAGCTGACCCGAAAAAGCGTCTGGAGCTATATCGCGAGATCGACACCATCGCCAACGACGAGCTGCCGATTCTCTATACCCACTTCCTGACCTTGCTGGAAGCCGGGTCGATGAAACTCAAGAATTACCAGCCAGCCATCTCTGGCGCCCCCAGCACCCGGGGTGCTGGGATTCGCGTTGCCTGGATGGCGTAATAAGTTCTGCAGCGGTCAGCCAAATGACTGACCGCTGCAACTTTGAGTCACACAAAGGACAGATGGTATGATTCGATACACGATCAATCGTATTTTCTATCTCATCCCGGTCTTACTTATCTTGTCGGTGGTGGTCTTCTCGTTCGTGCATTTTTTGCCTGGCGACGTCATTGATACCCTGGCCGGGGAAGAAGACATGGACGACCCCGAAGTGCGTGCAGCCCTGATGAAAGAGTTCGGTCTGGACAAGCCGGTGTACGTACAGTATGCGATTTGGCTGGGCAGAGTGCTGCGCGGTAATTTCGGTAAATCCCTGGTGACCCGACGCTCCATAGCCATTGAGCTATTCGAACGTATTCCAGCCACCATCTATCTGGCTTCTGTGGGTATCACCATCTCCCTCATCATTGCCATTCCACTGGGAACGATTGCCGCGGTCAAACGCAATACCATCTGGGATCACCTGGCGCAGACGACGTCGCTAATCGGCATCTCGATTCCTGAATTCTGGTTTGCCATTATGGCGGTTCTCTTCTTTGCGCTCTACCTGGGTTGGCTGCCGTCCTCCGAATATTACAGCCCCTTCGAGGATCTCGGCAGAAGCATCAAGCATCTCATCTTACCAGCGTCGGCAATTGGCTTTCGCCAGGCTGCGATCACCACTCGCCTCACCCGCTCTAGTATGCTGGATGAGACCCAAAAAGAATATGTGGATACGGCTCGCTCCTTGGGTCTATCGGAACGCAAGGTGATTTATAAATACACCTTGCGCAACGCGATGATTCCGACCCTGACCATCAGTGGTTTGCAACTGGCGCAGTTGCTTGGCGGCACGGTGATCATCGAAACTATTTTTGCCTGGCCAGGGGTTGGACGCGCCGTGTATGAAGCAATCATCGGTAGAGACTTCCCTCTCATCCAAGCCGGCATTCTGGTGCTGGGCACAACCGTGGTGCTGATCAACCTTCTGGTCGATATCTTGTACCGCATGCTCAACCCGAGGATCCGCCTCGCCTAAGACGGCTGGGCAAAAGTCCTTAGTCGAGGAGATCGACGCATGGCCAAAAGCATCTTGCAAGACCCTGAGTCCTTAAATATTGAGATACAGGTTCCAACCTTCAAGACGTATTCAACGCGGGCGTGGGGCATGTTGAAAAACGCTGCGGAAGAGCTCTACAAGAGTAAAACGGGGCTAATTGGCGCCATTATGTTACTGGTCCTCTTCTCAGCTTTGATCTTGACCCCTTACATTGATCGTTATAGCCCGATCAAACAAAATTACCGCCAAATGCTAGCGCCGCCTAGCGCCGAACATTACTTTGGCACCGACCGATACGGTAGAGACATCTGGTCGCGTGTACTGTGGGGCGGCCGCCGCCTGGTGACCATCAGCCTGCTGGCCGTCATCTTAGGCATCACACTGGGGATTCCGCTTGGCGCGCTGTCAGGCTACTATGGCGGCTGGACGGACATCATATCGATGCGCATAGTCGATGCCTGGCTGGCTTTCCCCGGTTTGCTGTTCTATCTCATGTTGATCACCATTGCTCGGGAGTGGAAACTGGAGGGGGCGTGGAATGACGCCGCCCTCATCTTCGCGCTCGGCGTGGCGCAGGTGCCGCGCATGGCGCGGCTGGTGCGCGGTTCCGTTTTGGCTGAGAAGGAAAAAGAGTACGTAGAAGCCTCCCACGTGATTGGTGAAGACAATCTGTATATTGCCTTACGGCAGATTTTACCCAATTGCATGTCACCGGTCATCGTCCAAGCCACGGTGTCGCTCGGTTTTATCTTGCTCATTATCGCCGCGCTGTCGTTCCTGGGGCTTGGTGCCCCGCCGCCAACGCCGGATTGGGGCTACGACCTCAACCTGTCACGCGATCATATGGAGACCCGTCCCTTAATCGCCGTGTTTCCCGGCCTGGCGATTTCTTACTCCGTGCTCGGCTTTAATCTGTTTGGCGACGGTTTACGCGACATTCTCGACCCGCGTCTGGTCGAGCGCTAGGATGTTGATCTGTTCGCACCGAAATCCCCCTAGCGACTTTATTGCTAGGGGGATTTCGCTTCTCCCCTAAGCCTGCTTCAATCTCCCGCAGCCAGGCAGGATGATGGCGCCAC
>JAPULM010000139.1 GCA_027294925.1 bacterium | reverse complement strand
TGTTGGCGTTACAGAAACGGTTGCGCGCCACAGCCAAAACGGCTCATGCCACGCTTGAGGCGTTTCAAGGCGCCCTTATGGCTGACTTTGCCGCCAAGTTAGACTTGTTACAACGCAACATCAACCCGACTCCTATCACCTTGGCCGATATTCCCTCACACCTTCGCCAGCGTTACGTCAGCAAGAGCGGACGCTATCTGCTACAAATTTTTTCGCGTCATAACATCTGGGAACGAGAACCCATGCGCGAATTTGTGACCCAACTGCAGACAGTCGACGCTGATATTACCGGTTCACCGGTTATCGCCTTCTATTCAATCCGTCAGATGCTACGCGGCTATACGCGTGGCGGGCTATACGCCCTACTCGTTATTATAGGTATCATCGTTATTCTATTTCGGCGCCTTAAACCAACGCTTCTAGCTATTATCCCAATGCTGGTAGGCGGCCTGTGGACGATGGCTTGCATGGCGATTTTTGATCTATCATTAAACATGGCCAACTTAATTATCTTACCTTTGTTCATAGGCATTGCGGTTGATGATGGTATTCATTTGGTGCATCGTATGCTCGAATCTCCAGAAGACGCCACCTCACCTCTAGCGCGAAGCACCGGCAAGGCGATTGTCTTGACATCCCTGACCAGTATCGTCGGCTTTGGCAGCCTGATGATCGCCGGGCATGCCGGCGTTTTCAGCCTCGGTGTCATCGCTGCAACAGCTGTTGGTTGCGCCCTTATCGCTACGCTGGTGGTCCTCCCCTTAATCTTGCATCTGTTTGCAACGGCCTCCGTCTCGTCATCCCCACCATTAGCCTCGACAGACCTAGACGTATCGTCTCGCTTCTAGCTTAGAGGGACAGCCGCCCATGCCTCAAGATCGTAACCAAACAACCCATACAGGGCGACAGATAACCACCGGTGTATTGTTGGTTAACGGGCAACAGTGCTTTATTGAGCTTGCCGGTATGCCGCTCTGGCAACGCCTCATTCTCACCGGCCGCAAAGCGGGTATCGACAGCTGGCTGGTCCTGGCATGGCACGATACGGAAAAACTACGTGAGGCGTTATCCAATGAAAAGAGACTGCAAGACATCGACTGCCAAGTCTATAGCGTGGCCGACCTATCGCCCACCCAGCTGCCGGACATTCTGCCTGCCGAAGATGTGCTCATCGTGGCTGGCGGAGCAATTTTTGATCACCACGTACTCCTCAAGTTCCAAGAGCAGGAAGGAAATATGCTGGGCGTGACGTCGACGCTCACAGATGCCACCACGCGTGTGGTGGTGGAAGACTCTCAGGTCATAACGCTTTCTTCAAATCTGCTTTCGCCTTACGGTTCTGCCGGATTACTCGCCTGCTGCGGCACACGCCTAGGCCATCTGCTGCAGCAGTCGTGGCAGTCAATGCAGCAGACGACCACCCCGTTTGATGTTGTTCTCAAGCAACTGATCAACACGCCAACCGTGCAAGCCATCGACCTCACTGAGCAGTTCTGGATGCCTATCGCACCCCCTTTCGCAACCCGTGTTAGCGCTGCTGAAGCAGCGCTATTGAAGCGCTTGGGGCGTCAGGGAGATAGCCTCATCGTACGGTTGGTAAATCGGCGCCTATCACAAGCGCTAAGCAAACGGCTGGTGCGTACTGCAGTGACCCCGAATCAGATCACCCTATTCTCTGCCTTACTGGGCTTAAGTGGCGCTTTTCTATTGGCCCAACCGACGCATCTAGCGCAGGTGCTCGGGAGTCTGCTGTTTCTGTGCTCGACGATTATTGATGGCTGCGATGGTGAAGTGGCGCGCTTAACCTTCCAAGAGTCAGAATTCGGCGGCAAACTCGACGTGATGATGGACAATGTGGTGCATCTTTTTCTGTTCCCTAGCATCGCAATCGGCCTATATCGGGAGACGCACAGCACCCTAATTCTTGTGCTAGGTGGATTAACAATGGGAGGTGTTTTGATATCGATGGCGGCTTATTTGCCATCTCTATGGCGCCGCTCTGACAATCGCAAACCCCATTCCCGAATGCACGAGAGCCTCGCTAGCCGGGATTTCTCCTACCTTCTCCTATTGCTCGCGCTAATTGACAAACTTGAATGGTTCTTATGGATCACCGCAGTGGGCACTTATTTATTTGCGGCAGCTTGGTTCATCCTATCTCGTATCCGACGGCAACAGGTATAAACGTCAAGAGACAGTGTCTCGCGCCCTGCGCCGATATCTACATAGCAGCACCAACAAGGTCAGCCAATACATCTGTACACCGATCAAACTAAGCCATAAGAAGACGTGTAAGCCACGCACCACAGTAAGGGCCAAAATCACCACCGCGTAATCTCGATGATTAATTTTATCTAAAAACCGCTGCAACTTCCCCTGAACAGATGGCTCATGACGCAGTCGAAGCGCCTTTTCTCGCTCTGACACCCAATGCGCGACAAGAATACCGCCCAAGAGAAAAAATGCCGCACTGGCTGCTTTCCGCAACGACTCGCCACCGTATACAGCCCAAACGAGTGCACTGAAAATGGCCAGATTGCTCAGATGCCCAAGGATCGTATCAAGTTTTTGGCCAAAGGAACTTTCGGCATATGTCAAACGCGCCATGGTGCCATCGATACAATCCATCACCCAGGACACATACAGGAGAAGCGCACCCCCAACCCCCGTCCAATATGCCCCATGCGCAATCAACCAACAGGCGACCAATGCAACCAGAAATCCGGCATAAGTAATATGATTTGGCGTAACAGAAGATGACGCAAGCCATCGGATGGCCGGAAATGTCCAGCCTCTCACCCACGTCACGTGCCAACGGTCAGTCGGTTTGCCAACGGTGGCTAACAACAAGCGGTCGCCTCTAGGTGGCGCTACTAGATGAGCAAATTGACAAAAAACGTCATGCGGAACGCGCCACGCAGGTTGATGAATATGAGAAACAATATCCGCTATATGCAAAGGTTCCGACACGACGCTGCCAACTTCTGAGGGAAGCCATGACACGACAATAGGTAACGTATCATGTGTCGCGATAACAGCCTTACCCAATGCCGCGTCGCCTATCATCTGGCGGAACCAAGCAAGAAGTGACGGTGTAAAAAGCACACCACCTTGAACGCCAAGCACAGGAGCGTTCGTCATCAGATGCGGCCAACCGTCTCGAGCGGCCCAAAGCAGATCCGGAATATCGCTTCGACGTTGCTGCACTGTAAGCAGCCAAGACTCGAGCATCTCACTGCCTGGAGGCAATATCACTTCACCAACGTCAACTCGGTGCAGGGTAACCAGCACACGCACCAGATGAGACAATCCGAGCATCGTGTGCTGTGACCATCCCCATCCAGTTTGCGGATCAGGAAATATAATAGCTCGCTGCCACATCAGTATATCTTTAACATTGTTTTTTTACTTATGAAGAGAGCGAGGCTTTTACGGGTTGCTGCACCATACCAGGGACGACATAACGCGTGTAAATCCCGTAGGCGAGGAAGCCAACCCCGCTCCAGAATAACTGTTCAAGGCGGGCTACAATACCAAAGGTTAACCCATAAACCTGTGCGATGCCCAATAACGACAGCACCATAAAACGAGCCCCTTCGAGCGTTCCAAGACGACCGGGTACAAAGAAAAACATCTGATCCAACGCCGCAACAGCTACGGCTACCGTAACGGCATCAGCAAAGCTCGGGGCATTGGAAGCAAGTAAAAGACGTAGTAAAACGTAAATTTTGACAACAGAAAACGCATCTGCCACAAAATGCATGCCTATCGAACGCACAAAACGCCAACCGTAGTGCGTATAATAGGCAACCAATTGAGCCTCAATCGGCATCAGGTGCTTACGCAAGCGCTGTATCCGTTTCTGCCCAAAGCGGAAACGTCCGAGGCAACCGAGTAACCTGGAGAAGAGGCCATAACGCTGGAAAGCTACAAAACCGATTAAGCCTAGCGTAATTAGACCAATAGTCAGGGTTAGACTCAGATACAACTCGATAGGGAGCGGCAGGCGTTGTGTCAGATAGAACATACCTAGGGTTAAGTACAACATTTTGGCAATCGTACTACTGGCTTTATTAATAATGACTATTGCCGACGCTTGTTCACGAGGCAGGTGGGACTCTAACAACAAGACTTTAACCACTTCTCCCCCCACCGATGCCGAGGGTGTGACCTGATTAATGGCCCCACCCGCACGTGACACAAGCAAGAGGTGCCAGAATGGCACATGTAGACAATTACCCGGGAAACAAGATCGCCAGGCAACGGTATGCATGACAATCCGGACGCCTTTAAGTATCATATACGGAACCAGCCACACGCCCATGGATTGAAAGCTCTCAAACAAACTTTGCAAGCCAACCTGCCAGATCATGGCAGCGAGGAGAGCGGCACCGCCGAGAAAAAGGAGCGGTAGGAAGATCTTGGAGATACGCATTGGCGCCTATCGATCCTCCTGTCTTACCCTGGCTAGCGGCTTGTGGTGAGGTGGCATCAATGTGTATGGCGCCCTGCAAATAGCAGGATAGATCACATCACAGGCACGTTGATAGTCCTCCGGAAAGTCAATTTCCAGCCAGGGTAATCCTTGCACGGAGATCGCCGCGACAGCATAATTCGACGCCAGCGCATTAACGGCAAAAGGCACCATTTCTAGATGATAGCCCTGGTCGAGAAGTTGCTGAATCTTACCAAATAGCACTTGCCCGCCCGCAGCGCTAAACTTCAACATGCCAACGTTTTCACCATCACCCCTGAGCAGCGCTTTGCTAAGCGCCTGTACACGGTTACCCGTCACCAACACTTTTGTCTCTTCCTCTGCCAACACGGCATCAAAATCAACGGCCAACGCATCGGCGTGCGGCGAATCAAGTAGTGCCTGCAAAATTCCCACATGAAATAAGACATCCGAATTGAGGATAATGCATCCGTCTGTCGCCGCCTCTCGAGCCAGCCACAGCGAATACATGCTGGAGGTCGTGGTATAACGTGTGTTTTCAATATACTGCGAGCGAGCGCCGAGCACCTCCCGCACTTTACCGCCTAGATAACCCACCACGACCGTGACCTTGTCCACCCCTTGTGCTTGAAGGGCTTCAACTTGGTGCTCCAGAACTGTTTTGCCACCAATCTCGATGAGACACTTAGGACGATCTTTGGTATATGGCAACAACCGCTTACCTTGGCCGGCAGCCAGTATAATAGCCTGTTTAATCAAGTCAGAACACTCCTTCTCGCCTTGGGCTGACTTTCCGATAACCAACCCACACTAGGATCCGCGATATGTCTAGCACCGCATACCACGATCGCCCTATCGTTATCGATCAGCAACGTTTTAAAACTGACGTACTTCGGCGCGGTACACATCATGATGCCCCACCTCAAAAGCAGGTGAGTGTAGCAGAAGTTGTAATCCTGCGCTTGAAAAAATTGATCAAGACCCATATTCCCCCATCAGCTAGGATGTCTTATGGGTTTATCTCTGACTGCCAGCCTCATTTTGATAAGCATGCAAGGCATATCGAACCATATGCCAAAGCATCGTAATAAACATCCATACAGTAATGATATAAAGAGCAATGATTGGCTTTTGGACCATACAGCCTAGCGTCATGATAAAGAGATTCACCGTACGTCTTCCAGCAATGAGATGAAAACGGGCATCCCATTCTTTATAATCAAGTAGCGAACGGTGAAACCTGAGCCCAAATATGCTCGTCACAATGCGGTCGAGGCCGAAAAATGCAAACAATAACCAACCGGCTCGACCGGCAAGCGCGGTAAAATCTCCCGCCGAGAAATGCCAACCCCAGGCCACATAATAACCTGCCTCAAACAACGGACTTGTGATGTGATCAACATGACCCGCTACAGGACTCAGCCTGATGGTTAACCGAGCCAGTTTTCCATCTAAAGAATCGGCGATTATAAATATAAAGGCAACGATCAGTCCCGCCCATAACCAACCCGTGACAAACAGCGGCAGCGCGCCCAACGAACAGACCACGCTAATCGTGGTAATGTGATTGGGCGTCACACGTGTTGGCGCCAGCCAGCGGACCAATTCCCGTACCGGAATGCGATAGACATAGGTGGCGATAAAGTCCATTACCCCTTTAAAGGTTTGTTCGTACATCTCATTTTCAATATTCCGAATGCACGCTTGATCCTGCAATTTAGTCAAAAATGGCACAGCCGTCTGACGTAAGGCCGGAATATAGCTGTCCATGTCGTGTACGGACAACGTTGTCAACCAGTTACCCCGCCCCTCCGGTTGCAGGTAGTCTCTGATATGCATCGTATGGCGCCTAAGATGATGCAAATCTCCAGGTTGGACGTGCATCGCAATTGGAACGGCGCCCTGTCTTTCATCGCTGATCAAGAGAGAACGGGACGTCTGGATCAATGTTTTCAAAATGCGCTCGTCATAAATGCCATCACCTTCAAGCAACATGAAAGAATGATTGCACTTCTGTGCTGCCATTAGGCTTTCGGTAAAGCAGGCATCTGAATCAGCGGTCTCAAACCCTAGTGGATAGCGCCTCCAAAAATCGCTTCGGATAACGTGTTTTAATGATAGATTGAGCTCAAGCATCACCGTCACGCGTTCTCTAATGCCGAGTTCAAATAACTGTCGCAATAGTCTCTCTATTAAGGTGAGACTATAAATTTTTTCAAAAGCATACGGTGATCGTGCATCAATCCAGATATGCATACGTGTCTCCCGTAACAAGCACAACGCTTTCGCCTCGGCAACCATACCATTGAACCCATTAAAGAGCACTGTATATTGATTGAAAATCTCGGACCATATCACCTGTCGCAAAACGCCGTACGATTTCTCGTCGCGCTCTTTTGCCAATTTGTCGTTTGTCTTCCGTCCACAAAGCGATAACATGCATCAAAATAAAAACAAGGTCATGCCATCACCCCTTATCGTACCACGATGAAAGGGAACAGTATCTTAGCATCTGCTGAGATACGAAGTGGACATAGACAGCCTTGCCATGGTAAATCTGGAACCATCAGAGATCAGAGCCGTAGCATACCGTGTAGGAGATCTCTGGGCGGGTGAATCAAGCCGCTTCGGCTTGACCGTAAGAGTACCGCACCGTTATCTTGAAGCCTGTAAACCCTATCCGCAAGGTCCAATATGGCGGGTTGGTGTGAGATGGTCATGTCTCCGACGAGTTGTCGGAGTGTGGCGCAGATGGCGGCTTCAGTTGATGGGTCCAATGCGGTGGTTGCCTCGTCCAAGATCAGAAGTGCGGGCCGATGCGCCAGGGTTCTGGCAAGCATGATGCGCTGACGTTGACCTCCAGAGAAGTGCACGCCGCGCCTGGCGGCGAGATAGTTCCCCCGGGCTCGAGCGTAAGACCGTTTACGTCTGCCCAACCGGTGACGCGTTTCGAAGCGGAAGATACTCGAACTGGGGTTCCACCTCTCCTCCAGGCGCGGCGAACCGCATGTTCAGGGCAGCCCGTCGGTTATCCGAGATATTCGGCCCGCTGCCGTGCAGGATCCAGGAGTGAAACACGTAGAATTCGCTCGGTAGCAGCTCAAGGAACACGGCATCTGATAGGTCAACCCCGTTCAACCCGCCCTGTTCTTCCAGATTGGCCCGTATACTTCTCTTCCAATCTCCAAAAAAGCGTCGATGGCTCCCGGGAATGACCTTAACGGCACCGCTTGTCTCGGTTGCGCTGTCGACCGCAAGCCACACCGTGACGGTCGGAACCGGATTTCCATCCTCGAAGTAGCCGCCGTTGTTGAACCCGACGTCTTGATGCCACGGAACCGGTTTCCCGACACCTGCACCCTTTACCCAAAATCGGCTTTTGAATAACCTGACCTCATGTGAACCCAGGAGCTGTGCAACCCGATCGACAATCGAAGGATGTGAACACAACGCCAGGAGTTGGGAATCCTTTAAATGCCGATTTCTCTGGGTTATTTTCCCCTCGAGAGGCACGTCCAAGCGGTCCAGATCCGGAAACTCACACGTGAAGGGGCCGAGATACCCATTCTCAAAGAAAAAACGGACTTGATCCTCGGATAGCTGGTAGTTGTGATCGGTCACGCTCGGCAGCGTATGTTGAAAACCCCTTACCGCCGACGTCGCGCTCATGCTCCGCCAGGTAATGGCCCGATCCCAAAAGGCGTCTTCCCGTCCACCATAGTATTCCGACAGCGCCGAATCCATGAGGCACGACGTTCTTAGCGCCGCCTCAGCCGTCGAGTGGCTTGGATCCTGACTGAGGATGCTGTCCACCACAGATCGAATCAAGGGCTCATGAACGTACTGTAACGAGGAAAATCGGTATTGTTTCCGCGACATCTTCCGTTTCCTCTGTGGCAGGAAGGTCCGGACTCTTCTCTTCAAGCCCTTCACGTGCCCGTAATTCCCCTGAGACGTTCTTCGATCCACCTCGATCAAACACGGCGACGAGCACTTCATACCGGCGAGTGTCAATTTTCCCAGCAGACCGTCGATTTCAAGCCGGTCTGATCGACTGCGGGACGCGAAGTTCCACAATGCCGTGCCAACGGCGCCGCCAGACGTGCGAAAGCTAAGCGCGACGGTGTCCTCGACATCGAGTGTTTGTGAATAGTTGGCGGCGCAGCTACCGGTTAACTCGAGAGGGCCAAACCAAAAATCGAACAAGTCGAGCACGTGACATCCGAGATCCCAGAAGAGGCCACCTCCCGAAAGTCGCGACTCCACCCGCCAACTAGTCTCTCGAGTCGGTCGACTATAGCGATATTGAATGGAGGCAATCGGTCCCAGCACGCCCGAATCGAGGATTTCCTTGACCTGCAAAAACTTTGGGAGATAACGGCGATAATACGCCGCATACAGGGGAACCCCGCGTTCTTTGAACGCGGTAACCAATTGACGGCACTCCGTCGATGACCGGCCCACCGGCTTCTCCACCAGACAGGGTTTGCCTGCTGCACATACTCGGAGCGCATACTCCAGATGGTATCCCGGTGGTGTGGCGACGTAAACCGCATCAACATTCGGGTTGTCGATGACTTCAGCGGCGTCGGTTGTCCACAGTGAAACTCTGTGTCGGTGGGCGAACGCTTCAGCCAAGTCTCCCGACCGTCGCATGACAGCGACCAGTTCGCTACGTGCTACGCTCTGGAAGGCAGCGCCGCTTTTTCGTTCCACCACGTCGCCACATCCGATAATTCCCCAGCGCACGCCCTGTGCCATGATGTTTCCTTCCTGTGCATTGGACCTTTCCGATGACTCATCCACTCGCCGTGACATCTTCATTATTTCATCGCATTCTGAGATTTGTGTCAAGGGCACGGCCTGGACACCCCTCTCAGGTCGGGATAGAATATGGCTCACCGATGTCCTGCGAGGTGAGGCGGTAAGGTTGCATGGGATGAAAACCAAGGTTGTCTTGCTTTCCGATAATGGATGCCACCGATTTGATTTTCCTCTGTGGGCGCAAGCACTGCCTGCAGCCGCTTATCATCAAAGCAATTGGTCAGCGTCGTCTGTGGCTTATAGCACAAGCGACAATCCGCTTGACACAGCGACGCTCTTCGCACATGGTTAGGAGCACTCGGGCTCCATAGGGACTTCTGATGCGGCACCATGAATGGACAACACATATGACTCTCGATAAATTAAGACGTTGCCTCGTAGCATGCTTTTGTGTCTTACTCTTGGGCGGTGCATTTGCCATCCCGACATCAGGCTCGTCCGTCAATGTGCCCCTGGATCATTGGAGCTATCACGACATTGATACGTTGATCGGTTTCGGATTGATCCGGACCGCCTTGGTCGGCACCCGACCGTTTAGCCGCGATGAAATGGCCCGCCTCATTGCCGAGGCTATTCCGCGGCGCGAGGATCTTCCGTACCGCCAACGGACGATCGCCAACCGCTTGATCAAACGCCTGTTGGGTGAATTCCAGGACGAAGTGAACGTCCGGATAAACGGCAAGGACGCCGCACCGCAGACCTTTATCAAACCCTTCAACGAAATATCGATGCAAGTCGTCCACCTGGATGGTAAACCGACACGGATGTTCCGTGAATCTAATATAGACGCCACGGAGGGGACACCTCTGCTGCGCAATAACGAGGGGGTTACCTACCGGGACGGGCAAAATCTGATGCTGACCGCTAGCTCCTATGCCAAGCTGTGGGATCATTTTTCTTTTTTTGTGCAGCCGCTGTTTTTGTTACGTTCGGATGACGGAGGAGATGCCGACGTCCGCTTGCACAAAGGCTATCTCAAAGCCAGCCTGGGTCCTGTCCCTTTCGAGCTGGAGTTCGGTCGCGATAGCATCTGGTGGGGACAAGGGCGCCGGGGCACGCTCATCTTCAGTAATCACGCACGTCCCCTGGAAATGATCCAGCTCTCCATGCCGCACCCGGTCAAACTACCGTGGATTTTCCGCTATCTCGGCCTGTTCAAGACCAACGCGATCTTCAGTATCCTGGAAGACGACCGCGACCGCTCCCGGGCCAAAGTGGTAGGGCTGCGGATGCAAATCAAGCCGTTATCATGGTTGGAACTCGGTGGCATCGGTGCCGTCCAGTTTGGCGGTAAAGGGGTATCGGAAAAGCTGAGTTTGGATGGCGTCGTGGATTTTTTGGGCTTCGGAAACCTTAACAACGTCAACCAGCTCTTTGCTTTTGACCTACGGATTACCTTACCCTTCCTGCGCTATACTGAGATTTACTTTGAATATGGCGGCGAAGACAGCGCCACCGACCCCGGTATTATCGTCAATAATGAGGGACCGGAATTTCTCTGGGGCGATGTGGCCTATCTCGTTGGCCTGTATGTGCCCCGCGTCACCGACGACGGCCGCACCACGTTCCGCCTTGAATGGATGCAAAACGACTTTGCCAATAACGACCTTTCTAATCCCGCTGATCAATCCGGCCCTAATGTCTGGTATAACCACTCTCAGTTTACCTCGGGCTTTACCTTCAAAAACCGGGTTCTCGGGCATGCCGCGGGCGGCGATGGCGGGGAGTTATTCTGTCGCCTCACGCGGGACATCGCCCAACGCGTAACCCTGGGTGGGGATTTTTCCTACCAATGGCGAGGGGACGTCCTGTTGAATAATGCCGATATCACAGGACGACAGAAGGAGCGACACTACAGGGGCGGCGTTGATCTACGGTACTTCGTCAGCGATCAGTGGGAGGTACGATCTCGCTTAGCGCTGGAAAAAGTTGACAATTTCAATCTACAACCTGACGACGACCGGACAAACGCCATCTTCTGGTTAAATGTCCGATTTCATATGTCTTAAACCGGTACCTTTCAAATACCAGCACACAGTTTGTTGAACCAAACTCAGCGCTACGCCAGATTTCGTCAAACAAACTGTGCACTACTTTTTCCGTCTCGGGAAAGGTGGCAAAAATTTGCACGGCATTTTTGCGCACACGCCCTTTCAATCCGCCCTCGCACTCGGGGAAAAAAGGATAGCACCTCACAGTAAAGAACCCTGCCGCAAGCAGCGGAGCACTCTGACCGATTTTCGTAGAGCCAATTTCCATAATTTGATCGAGCCCTACCCGCCCCTATTACCGTTCAAAAAACCGTTTAGACCGATACGCTAGGCGTTGCCATGGTCGCGTCCACCTCTGGGGCAACTCAAACAGCGGTTCACGCAGTACACCGACCAGGACCAAAAACGACCTGGCATGCGGCGTCGGCAAACGCACCGTCACGCCGTGAATAGATGCCCAGGAGTTTAGAAATAACACCAACGTGTTCTGTTCGTACGAGACCGTGAACACCGATTCGACAGACGCGTCGGTCGTAAATCGTCCCCGAAAGCGGATATTGTCTCGATCTCTCACACGGAAAAGGTGCAAATCACCTCCCTGCGAATCGTCCTGGTCGCTCCGCAAGTAGAACAACCCGGTAAACAGCTTGTCCCGCCTGTCGACGTGTGGTCCACGCACGGACGTCGGCCGCTCGGTGACTGGGGTATTGACGCAAATCAGCGCGTCGAGTAATACGTCGGCCTCGTGAAAATCATTGACACCGCGCACCCCGGCTCGCAGCGCATCGATGTGCCCATTTTTATGCTCGAAGTGTGGGTACAGGTCCAGAATATGTTCGCCGAACACATGGCACAGCTCATCAAGGAAGGCCTGCGAAATGTGTTGTCGAAGCATCTGCTTCCAGGCGTCCGATATCCTCTCATCCGCCAGCGCCTTGCTGGCGGCATAGCTAAAACGTCGGTTGCTCCCTCTGGCAGCACCTTGCGCCACCACGTCGACCGGCGGGAATTCCGCGACCAGGCGGGCGCACAACGCCTCGTCCAGGACGTTCCTGATGACCATATGGGGAAACGGTCTGGCCATCACGTCGGCTTTATGGACACCTGAGAGCAGGGACATACGTCACCTCATTAGCAGACAGCAATGCTACCTTTTGTGTCTCGATTTACACCCATATGAACTTTCAGCAAGTAATCGTCTATGTCTCGGACTATCCTCTACCCTTCGTCCAATTCCGCCATACACGGAGCCAAGGATAGGAAATTCAAGAGCACTTTTCAAGCCACTATAAGGTGCGATGACGCCCTTCTGACAAACGTCGAAAGAAAATAGGCCTTAGAGACCACTCCTGACAATATCGTGCAACCGGATGAGGCCCACACAATAGCGCTCGTGATCCACAACCGATAGCACCGAGATCTGGGAGGGACGATGTTCCATCAGTTGCAACGCCTCATAAGCCAGGATATCGGGCGTCACCACAACCGGATCGCGCGTCATGATCGCCGCTGCCGTATGCGTGTCGAGCGCAGTGGCGCTGGGATGTTGTACCACACGACGGATGTCGCCATCGGTAATCAGTCCTATGAGACGGCCATCATCGTCGATCACATTGACCGCACCAAGTCCCCCCTGGCTGATGGCGCTTACCACGTCAAGCCATAACGCCTGGGATGAGATGGTGGGATTGGCCCGACCGCTGTACATCAAATTGTTGACCCTTAGGGTCAACCGCTTTCCCAAACGCCCGGCCGGATGGTTGAGGGCAAAATCTTGAGAGGTGAAGCCCTTGCTCTGCATCAAAGTCATGGCCAAGGCATCCCCAATGGCCATGGCAACGGTTGTACTGGCCGTTGGAACCAGATTGAGCGGACAGGCTTCTTTGGCCACAGAGGCATCCAACACCACGTGAGCCGCGCGCGCCAGGGTGGAGTCTAAGCTGCCCACAATGGCAATAATGGGCACCTGGCGGGAGTCGAGGTAGGGCAGCATGACAATCAACTCGTCGGTTTCGCCGCTGTTGCTCAACACCAACGCCACATCGTCAGAGGTGACAATACCCAAATCGCCATGTAACGCATCAGAGGGATGCAAATAGACCCCGATTGTGCCCGTACTGGTTACCGTCGCGGCAATTTTGCGAGCCACAATCCCTGACTTGCCAACCCCCAATAAGATAATCTTGCCTTTACAGGCGGCTAATAACTCGACTGCGCGCTCAATTTGGTCAGGTTGCAGTCGATGCGTCGCCTGTGTAATGGCCTCTGCCTGCAGGGTCAACAGCTTCATGACGTGTGAAACATGAGTGCGGTGTAACGTGTCTGACATCACGCATCCCGTTCATTACCGATGCCCACTAAGTCTCGCACCCGACGCGCGACATCGTCAACTTCCCGCCATGCCGGGCGTGCGTCCGCGTCCAGGGGTTCACCAAAAAAGCGTGCCGTACCCCGACGAATCAAGGTCTGATGCAACGCGTCCAAATCGTGTGGCGGTATGACCATGCCGCGCTCGATAAGCCGCGCACAGAGATAGGCTAAGCCCCGCTGGTGGCGTATGGTCCCACGCTGATTCAACCTCGGTTTCCGGGCCTGGGTAAACACCCATTTTCTGAGTCGGGTGCGCAGATTGGGTCGGCGTTCCGGAAGCGGATAAATGTAGACCGGCTTGCCGGTGGAAACGGCTTCCGCCAGCATGGACTCACTATCCCCGGTGACCACGAGCACATCGGCTAGCGCCAGGTAGGCCAGATACGGATTGTCCTGCTGTCCCGGCTGCCACTGGTGCATATAGCTGACGTCACCGAGTCCTCTGCGCAGGGCCTCTACATTCGCAGTTCCGGTGCGGCGGCTGGTGGTGACAAACACGGAACCTCCGACCGCCTGGACCATGTCACGCACCGCCTCACCCATGCGCTGAGCCGTTTCCGCGTCGAAGTGGTACAACCTTGACGGGCCGCCAACCAGCAGCGCGATACGCGGGCATGGAGTAGGATCGAACAGCTCTCGCCAGGGCTCGGCCGCCTGTCTGAGGCGCTCGGCAGAGATGCCGGTGAGCGGGGCGACCGTTTCGATCCGCCGCGGATGGGGTGGCAAATGAAAGTAAGAGCACGACACCACGACGTCAAAAAATGTGGCTACATGCCCGCCCTTGCGGCCCAGCTGGATCAATCGGGTGGCCCCACGACTCTGTTTGCGGACCCAGCGTGACACATGGGCGGTCCGCCAGCCCGTGGCGATGATCAGGTCGGGCCATGGTGGGGTAAGCGGGGCTGAGCGCGTCTTGTTCAGACCTAGCCGTGACGCTCCAAAAGTACCGAATAGGACATCATGGATGTGCAGCAGGGAGGTGAACTGCAGGTCTTTGACATCGTACGGCAAGTTGAGAGCCTGCACCAGCCCAATGGATTGCGAAGTGTTTCCTGGGTGCCCGTCAGTGAGT